>NZ_JAFLNG010000959.1 GCF_017427025.1 Streptomyces sp. FH025 | reverse complement strand
CCGGCCAGGAAGGGAAGGAAGCGTGATGACCGCCGCCGAGCCGGCCGAGAAGCTGCTCACCCCCGTCCTCTCCGCCTCCTGGGACGACAGCCGCCCCTGGACCCTCGCCACCTACCGCCGCCACCAGGGCTACGAGGGCCTCAAGGCGGCCCTGGCGCTGCCCCCGGACGACGTGATCGCCCTGGTCAAGGACGCCGGCCTGCGCGGCCGCGGCGGCGCGGGCTTCCCCACCGGGATGAAGTGGCAGTTCATCCCGCAGAACGACGGCAAGCCGCACTACCTGGTGGTCAACGCGGACGAGTCCGAGCCGGGCACCTGCAAGGACATCCCGCTGCTGTTCGCCAACCCGCACGCGCTGATCGAGGGCATGATCATCGCCTCCTACGCGATCCGCTGCGACCACGCCTTCATCTACCTGCGCGGTGAGGTCGTCCCGGTGCTGCGCCGGCTGCACGCGGCGGTCGCCGAGGCGTACGAGGCCGGGCTGCTGGGCCGCGACATCCTCGGCTCCGGCGCGAACCTCGACATCACCGTGCACGCCGGCGCCGGCGCGTACATCTGCGGCGAGGAGACGGCGCTGCTGGATTCGCTGGAGGGCCGCCGCGGCCAGCCGAGGCTGCGGCCCCCGTTCCCGGCGGTGGCCGGCCTGTACGCCTGCCCGACGGTGGTCAACAACGTCGAGTCGATCGCCTCGGTGCCGTCGATCCTGGCCCGCGGCAAGGAGTGGTTCAAGGGCCTGGGCACCGAGAAGTCCCCGGGCTTCACGCTCTACTCGCTCTCCGGCCACGTCACCAACCCCGGCCAGTACGAGGCCCCGCTGGGCATCACCCTGCGCCAGCTGCTGGACCTCAGCGGCGGCATCCGGGCCGGGCACCGGCTGAAGTTCTGGACCCCGGGCGGCTCCTCCACCCCGATGTTCACCGAGGAGCACCTCGACGTCCCGCTGGACTACGAGGGCGTCGGCGCGGCCGGCTCGATGCTCGGCACCAAGGCGCTGCAGGTCTTCGACGAGACCACCTGCGTGGTGCGGGCGGTCACCCGCTGGACCGAGTTCTACGCCCACGAGTCCTGCGGCAAGTGCACCCCCTGCCGCGAGGGCACCTACTGGCTGGTCCAGCTGCTCAAGCGGATCGAGGCCGGCGAGGGCGTCGAGGGGGACCTGGAGAAGCTCCTCGACATCGCCGACAACATCAACGGCAAGTCCTTCTGCGCGCTGGGCGACGGCGCGGCCAGTCCGATCGTCTCCTCGCTCAAGTACTTCCGGGCCGAGTACGAGCAGCACCTGGCCGAGCGCCGCTGCCCGTTCGACCCGGCCGCCTCCACCGTCTGGGCCGACGGCCCCCGCCCCGGCCACCAGTCCGCCACCGAAAGGGAGGTGCACGCGTGACGATCACAGAGCCAACCGCCTCCACCGGAGGCGCGGGAGACACGGGAGACAAGCCCGTGGTCGAGCTGGTCACGCTCACCATCGACGGCGTCGAAGTCAAGGTCCCCAAGGGCACCTTGGTGATCCGGGCCGCCGAGACCATCGGCACCCAGATCCCGCGCTTCTGCGACCACCCGCTGCTGGACCCGGCCGGCGCCTGCCGGCAGTGCATCGTCGAGATCGAGGGCCAGCGCAAGCCGGTCGCCTCCTGCACCATCCCGGTGGCCGAGGGCATGGTGGTGCGCACCCAGCTCAGCTCCCCGGTGGCGGAGAAGGCGCAGCGCGGCGTGATGGAGCTGCTGCTGATCAACCACCCGCTGGACTGCCCGGTCTGCGACAAGGGCGGCGAGTGCCCGTTGCAGAACCAGGCGATGAGCAGCGGCGCGGCGGATTCCCGCTTCGAGGGCATGAAGCGCACCTACGAGAAGCCGGTGCCGATCAGCAGCCAGGTGCTGCTGGACCGGGAGCGCTGCGTGCTGTGCGCGCGGTGCACCCGTTTCTCGCAGCAGATCGCCGGGGACCCGTTCATCGACCTGGTGGAGCGCGGGGCGCTGCAGCAGGTGGGCACCGGGGAGGGGGACGACTTCGCGTCGTACTTCTCGGGGAACACGATCCAGATCTGCCCGGTGGGCGCGTTGACGTCGGCGGCGTACCGGTTCCGTTCGCGTCCGTTCGACCTGGTGTCCTCGCCGAGCGTGTGCGAGCACTGCTCGGCGGGTTGCGCGCAGCGCACCGACCACCGCCGGGGCAAGGTGCTGCGCCGGTTGGCGGGCGAGGATCCGGCGGTGAACGAGGAGTGGAACTGCGACAAGGGCCGGTTCGCCTTCCGGTACGCGCAGTCGCGGGACCGGTTGACGACTCCGCTGGTGCGCGAGGA
>NZ_JAFLNG010000958.1 GCF_017427025.1 Streptomyces sp. FH025 | reverse complement strand
AGGGTGGCGAAGCCGTAGCCGAGGTAACGGTGGACGCTGCCGTCCGCGAGCTGCCGCCCGGCGCGGCCCGCCCGTTCCAGCAGGCGCAGGAGCGGTTGGTAGAGGCGGTGCTCGATCCGGTCCGGGACGCGGTGCTGGTAGCGCACCCGCTCGACCAGGTAGGCGGATTCGCGGACCGGGGTGACGTCGACGTCCTGCTCGGGGGCGAGGACGTCGTCGAAGACGCGCTGCAGCGGTTCGGCGAACGAGGTCGCGGTGTACTCCATCCGCGCGGTGGGCGCGCCGGCCCCGCAGTCCCACAACGGGGCGCCGGTGCGGCGGCGCGGGCCTCGGGCGAGGACACGGACGAACAGCAGGACGGCGGCCACGGCCGCGACCAGGGCGGCGGCGATCCACAGCGGGGCCAATCGGCCGGACAACTCGGTGAGCCTCAGCCGCAGTTCACCACCGCTCAGGGGCGAGGCGCCGCCCGGCCCGGCCGCGGCGGCGGCTCGGCCGAGCCCGTCCGCGAGCACGCCGGGCACCAGGGCGAGGCCGGCGCAGGCGGCCGCGCTCAGGCCCATGCCGGCGAGCATCGTGGGCGGGCTCTCGTGGGCGTGTGCGGCGGCGGCGCCGCGCGGTCGGGCGAAGAAGCCGACTCCCAGGGCCTTGACGAACGCGGCGGTGGCCAGCCCGGCGGACAGGGCGATGGCGGCGATGGCCACGGGCAGCATCACGGCGGTGGCCACGCCGGGTGCGGCGAGTCCGTGGATCAGGGACTGGAGCAGCAGCCACTCACTGATGAACCCGTTGCCCGGGGGCAGGGCGATCGCGCCCAGCGCACCGACGGCGAACAGCGCGGTGGTGACGGGCATCCTCGGGCGCAGGCCGCCGAGGGCGTCCAGGTCGCGGGTGCCGGTGGCGTGTTGGACGGAGCCGGCCGCGCCGAACAGCAGGGCCTTGAAGGCGGCGTGGTTGACCACGTGCAGCAGGGCGGCCGCGAGGGCGAGGGCGGCGAGGGCGCGGTTGCCGCCCGCGTCGAACAGCAGGGCGGCGCCGATGCCGATCAGGACCAGGCCGAGGTTCTCGCTGGTGGAGTAGGCGAGCAGGCGCTTGAGGTCGGTGGCCACGGCGGCCTGCACGATCCCGTACACCGCCGTGACGGCGCCGAGCGCCACGACGAGCAGTCCCCACCAGCGCGGCCCGCCGCCCAGCAGGTCGAAGGCGGTGCGGATCAGGCCGTACGCTCCGAGGTTCGCCATCGCCGCGCTCATCAGCGCCGAGACGTGGCTGGGGGCCTCCGGATACGCCCGGGGAAGCCAGGCGTGCAGCGGCACCATGTCGGCTTTGGACCCGAATCCGGCCAGGGCGAGGACGAAGACCGTGCCGCGCAGCGCCGGTGACAGGGTGTGGGAGGCGGCGCGCAGGGCGGGGAAGGTCTCACCGCCGGCCCCGGCCGCGAACAGGACCAGGGCGATCAGCAGGCACACGAGGCCGAGGTGGGTCATCACCGCGTACCAGACGCCGGCTTCCCGGACGGTGGCGCGCTTCCGGTGCTCGGCGACCACGAGCAGCAGTGAACTGGCGGCCATCAGTTCCCACAGCAGCAGGAAGGTCGAAACGCTCGCACCGGCGGGGACCATGACCAGCGTCCAGGCGAACAGCGGCAGCACGGCCTGGACACCGCGCCCGGCCAGGCCGTGCCGGGAGTAGCCGATCCCGTACACGGACGCGGCGACGATCACGCCTCCGGACACCGCGGTGAACAGCCCGGACAGCGCGTCGAGGGCCACGTGCACCCCGGCCAGCGGCAGCAGGTCCGGTAACGACTCCGACCACCGCTGCCCGCCCAGGGCCGCGCCCCCGGCGGCCAGCCCGGCGGCGCCGACCCCGGCCGTGCACACCCCGACCACCGCCGGACGGAGGCGCTCGGGCAGCAGCAGCCCGGCCGCCGATCCGGCGGGGGCCAGGGCGCTCGCCGCCGCCAGCGCGGGAGCGATCGCGCTCACCGCCCGGTCACCCGGCGCAGCGCCGCGACGATCGCGGCCGGCTCCGGCGGGCAGCCCGGCACCTGGAGGTCCACCGGCACGATGTCGGCCACCGCCCCCGCGACGCCGTACGCCCCCGCGAACAGGCCGCAGTTCATCGCGCAGTCGCCGACCGCGACCACGACCTTCGGCTCGGGCACGGCCTGGTGGGTGCGGCGCAGCGGCTCGGCCATGTTCCGGGTGACCGGGCCGGTCACCAGCAGTACGTCGGCGTGGCGCGGCGAGGCGACCAGCCGGGCGCCGTAGCGCTCGGCGTCGTACACCGGGCCGAACGCTCCGCCGATCTCGATC
>NZ_JAFLNG010000957.1 GCF_017427025.1 Streptomyces sp. FH025 | reverse complement strand
ACCGAAGGAGAGCGTCCGTGATCGGCACCACCCACCGAGTGGGGGAACTGAGCTGGCTCCTCGACGAGTTGGTCCAGCGCGCCCCCGAGGTCCGCTTCGCCGTGATGCTCTCCGCCGACGGCCTGGCCATGGGCACGTCGGCCGGACTGGAACGCGAGGACGGCGAGCACCTGGCCGCCGTAGCCTCCGGCTTCCACAGCCTGGCCAAGGGCGCCGGACGGCACTTCGGTGCGGGCGAAGTCCGGCAGACCATGGTCGAGTTGGAGGGCGGCTACCTGCTGGTCGCGGCGGCCGGGGAGGGCACTTGCCTGGCCGTGTTCGCCACCGCCCGGGCCGACCTCGGGCTGATCGCGTACGAGATGGCCAGGCTGGTCCGGCGGGTCGGGGAGCACCTGAGCGCCCCACCCCGCGCGATGCACGGGGGGTGAGCCCGGTGTCCCGTCCGGACCGCCGGTACCAGCCGGAGGACGCGTTCCATCCGTACCACCAGCGACATCCGGAGCATCCGGGGATCGAGCCCGGACGGCGCCCGCGCAATCCGCTGGCCGCCGCGCACGAGGCCCGCTGGTTCGACGACGAGGCCGGGCCGCTGGTTCGCCCGTACACCATGACCAGGGGGCGTACCGGGGCCGGTGAGCAGCAGTTCGACCTGATCGCCGTGGTCGTGTCCGAGCCGTTCGATCCGGTGCTCGCCCCGGACGAGCCCGAGCCGCCGGTCGGCCCGGAGCAGGCGCGCATCCTCGGCCTGTGCCGCGGCACCCCGCTGTCCGTGGCCGAGCTCGCCGCCGACCTCGACCTGCCGGTCGGCGTCGTACGGGTGCTGCTCGGCGACCTGCTGGCGGCCGGGCTCATCCGGGTCCGCCGCCCCGTTCCGCCCGCCCTGCTCCCCGACGAGCGCATCCTCCAGGAGGTCATCCATGGACTCCGCGCACTCTGACCACCCGTCTCGGCCCGTCCCGCCGGACACGGCGCCGGACGGCGCGGATCCGGACGGCGCCGTGCTCGCGCTCAAGATCCTGGTGGCGGGCGGCTTCGGGGTCGGCAAGACGACGCTGGTCGGCGCGGTCAGCGAGATCCGTCCGCTGCGCACCGAGGAGCGGTTGACCGAGGCCGGGCGCGGGGTGGACGACCTCGGCGGGGTGGAGCGCAAGACCACGACCACGGTGGCGATGGACTTCGGTCGGATCACCATCCGCGAGGGCCTGGCCGTCTACCTGTTCGGCACCCCGGGGCAGGACCGGTTCTGGTTCCTCTGGGACGAGCTGGCGCAGGGCGCGCTCGGTGCGGTGGTACTCGCCGACACCCGGCGGCTGACCGACTGCTTCCCGGCGGTCGACTTCTTCGAGCACCGCGGGATCCCGTTCGTCGTCGCGGTGAATCGTTTCGCCGGGACACGGGAGTTCGGCCCGGGCGAAGTCGCCCGCGCGCTGGACCTGGACGTCGGTACGCCGGTGGTGCTCTGCGACGCACGTCAGCGGGCCTCCGGCAAGGAGGTGCTGATCAACCTGGTCGAGCACGCCGGACGGGTGCACGCCGCCCGGCTGCTCGCCGATGTCTCGCCGGTTCGCTGAGGGGTAGTGGCCCTCTGTCGGGCGGTGGCGGACGGAGTTCAGCTGACGGATCACAGCCGACAGCCGACAGCGGACAGCCGACAGTTAACAGCTAACAGATGACGGATGACAGATTTCGAAATCTGTCATCCGTCATCTGTTAGTCGTTCCCCGTCAGCCGCCGCCGCTCAGCTGTGCCACTGGAACACGACCTTCGTCCAGGTGGACCCCGGACAGTTGCCCCATACCGCCCAGGCCTGCGGGCGGGCGCCGATCCACAGGCCGACGGAGTACGTGCCGTTGGCGCAGTAGGTGATGGTGCGCAGCTGGCCGGAGTAGACGTTGCAGTACCCCTCCCAGCGCCAGCCATAGTTGGCGGTGATCACGCAGTGGTAGCCGGTGGCGGTGATGCTGGGCCAGGCCGCGGCGGCCCCGGGGGTCACGATCCGGTGGTGGCCCGACGCCGCGGCGGCTGGCGGGGTGGCGGTCCCGAGCAGGCCCAAGGCGGCCGCGGCAGCCATCCCGAACCCGGCGATCTTCCTGGTGATGCAGCCTCGCATGGCGGTTCTCCTCGCTCAACGGTGCAAATCGAGGGGCGTCCCGGTCGGCGGGTCGGCGGGCGGACGCGAACTCCCGCCCCCCGTCCGGCTCATGACGAATTGCACACGATTGACTGCGAAGAGTGAGACGACGGCCTATGATGTGACCTGTGTCACAACCTGTTCGGTTGGGGTGCGATCAGGCCCAATTGGGTGTTCGGGATGCCGATTTC
>NZ_JAFLNG010000956.1 GCF_017427025.1 Streptomyces sp. FH025 | reverse complement strand
GTCCGAACAGCCCCTCACCGCAGCGGTGACCGCCACCGTCGCCGGCGTCCCCGTGGACACCCGGCACTGGATCGGCGGCCGCCGGGTGGCCTCCGCCGAGACCTTCACCGACCACTCGCCGATCGACGGCGCCCCCCTCGCCGAGGTGGCCCGCGGCGGCGCCGCCGAGGCCGAGGCCGCCGTGGCCGCCGCCAAGGCCGCCTTCCCCGGGTGGGCCGCCACACCGCGCGCCGAGCGCGCCCGGCTGCTCCACGCCATCGCCGACGGCGTGGAGCGGCGCATCGAGGACCTCGCGCAGGTCGAGACCGCCGACAACGGCGCCCTGCTGCGCTCGCACCGCCGCGGGGTGATGCCGCGCGTCGCGCACAACTTCCGCTTCTTCGCCGACTGGCTGCTGACGCTCGACCACGAGGACTTCGAGACGCGCGGCCACGCCAACCACGTCACCTGGGACCCGGCCGGCCCCTGCGTGCTGATCACCCCGTGGAACGCGCCGCTGATGCTGGCCACCTGGAAGGTCGCCCCGGCACTGGCGGCCGGCAACACGGTGGTCCTCAAGCCGGCCGAGTGGTCGCCGCTGACCGCCTCGCTGCTGGCGGACATCGCCGCCGAGGCGGGCCTGCCGGACGGCGTCCTCAACGTGGTTCAGGGCTTCGGAGCCGAAGCGGGCGCCGCCCTGGTCTCCCACCCGGACGTCCGCCGGATCAGCTTCACCGGCTCGGTCCCCACCGCCCGGCGCATCGCCCAGGCCGCCGCCGACAACCTCACCCCGGTCAGCCTGGAGCTGGGCGGCAAGTCCCCGCTGCTGGTCTTCGCCGACGCCGACCTCGACCTGGCCGTCGACCTGGCCGTCGAGCAGTACGACAACGCCGGGCAGGTCTGCCTGGCCGGCACCCGGCTGCTGGTGGAGTCCTCGATCGCCGAGGAGTTCACCCGCCGCTTCGCCGCCAAGGCCGCCGGCCTCACCCAGGGCGACCCGCGCGACGAGGCCACCGACCTCGGCCCCAACATCCACCGGCGCCAGCTCGACAAGATCGACGGCTTCGTCCGCCGCGCCCTCGACGCCGGCGCCCGGGCCGTGGTCGGTACGGGCCCCAACGACGAGCTGGGCGGTCTCTACTACCGCCCGACCCTGCTGACCGACGTGGCGCAGGACAGCGAGATCGTCCAGGAGGAGGTCTTCGGGCCGGTCCTCACCCTCCAGACCTTCGACACCGAGGACGAGGCGGTGGAGCTGGCCAACGGCACCCGCTTCGGCCTCGCCGCCGCCCTGGCCACCGGGGACCGGGACCGCGCCGACCGGGTGACCGCCCAACTGGTGGCCGGCACGGTCTGGGTGAACTGCTTCTTCGTCCGCGACCTCCAGGCGCCGTTCGGCGGCTCCCGCCACTCCGGCATCGGCCGTGAGGGCGGCACCTGGAGCTTCGACTTCTACTGCGACCTCAAGAACACCGTCACCGCTCCGAAGGGATGGCGGGACCATGGGTGAGATCGTCGGCGCGGGACTGCTGGCGCACGTCCCCACCATCGTGCTGCCGGAGGAGACCCGCAAGGAGCTCAACGAGGGCAAGGAACTCACCCTCGTCACCGGCCTGAGTCAGCTCCGCGAGGAGGTGTTCGAGACCCTCGACTACGACACCGTCGTGGTCCTGGACTCGCACTGGGCCACCACGGTGGAGTTCGTCGTCACCGCGCAGGACCGCAGGGCCGGGCTGTTCACCTCCGAGGAACTGCCGCGCGGAATGTGCCGGATGCCGTTCGACTACCCCGGCGACCCCGAACTGGCCCGCAGCATCGCGTCGTTCGCCGAGGAGCACGGCACCTGGATCACCGCGATCGACGACGCCTACCTGCCCGTCTACTACGCCACCATCAACCTGTGGAAGTACCTGGGCGAGGGGCTGCCCGACAAGCGCTGGGTCACCATCGGCGTCTGCCAGACCGGCGACATGGAGGACCACCTGCGCCTGGGCCGGGCACTGGCCGAGGGCATCGCCGCCACCGACCGCAAGGTGCTGCTGATCGCCTCCGGCGCGCTGTCGCACACCTTCTGGCCGCTGCGGGAGCTGCGCGACCACGAGGCCAGCGACCCCTCGCACATCTTCACGCCCCAGGCGCGCGAGGCCGACCTGGAGCGGATCGACTGGTTCAAGCAGGGCCGCCACGACCGGGTGCTGGAGACCATGCCGGAGTTCTGGCGGTACAAGCCCGAGGCCCGGTTCTTCCACTACCTGATGATGATCGGCGCGCTGGGCGAGCAGCGCTGCACCGCACCCGCCCGCCAGTACGGCGAGTACGAGAACTCCATCGGCACCGGCCAGGCC
>NZ_JAFLNG010000955.1 GCF_017427025.1 Streptomyces sp. FH025 | reverse complement strand
ACGCCCGCGCCCCGGCGGCCGTACGACCGGTCGCAAGGAGAACCATGACCGACACCGGTCGGCGGGTCCGGCCCCTGCGGACCCTCGACGCCCGGCCGGCCCGCTACCCCTCGCAGGCGCAGGCCGAGTCCGCGGCCAGGCGGCTCGCGCTGCGCCACCCGGACCGCTGCCGGCTGCGCGAGGTGGGCCGTTCCCGGGCCGGCCGCCCGCTGCTGCTGCTCTCCGTCGACCGCGGGCCGCGCGCCGCGCTGGTGGTCGGCGGCCCGCACCCCAATGAGCCGATCGGCACGGCCTCCGCCGTCCGGCTGGCCGAGGTGCTGCTGGAGCGCCCCGCCCGCCCCGGCCTGTCCTGGCACCTGCTGCTCTGCCTGGATCCGGACGGTGCCGCGCTCAACGCGGGCTGGCTGGACGGCCCGCTCACCATGCGCCGCCACTACGAGCACTTCTTCCGCCCCGCCTTCGAGGAGCAGCCCGAGCTGCTGCCCGCCCCCGGCTCCGGTCGCCCGCCGATGCCGGAGAGCGTGGCGTTGACCGGCCTCATCGACGAGCTGCGCCCGTTCCTCCAGTGCTCGCTGCACGGGGTGGACTTCGGCGGCGCCTTCGTGCAGCTGACCGGTCCGGTGCGCGGTCTGGCCGAGCGCTTCGCCCGTTCCGCGGACCGGGCCGGCCTGCCGCTGGACGTGGACTCCTACGACGCGGTCGGCTGGGCCAGTCCCGCGCCCGGCACCTACCTGATGCCGGCGCCCGACAGCGCGGACACCTCCCGGGCCCTGCCGGACGAACCCGAGCTGTCCACCTGGTCGTACGCCGCCCGGTACGGCGCGGTCACGGCCGTCCTGGAGGTCCCGATGTGGGCGGTGGACGCGGTCGGCGACGCCCGCCCGCACCCGGCGGGTCCGCAGGCCGTGCGGGACGCCGCCCACGGGCTCACCGAGCGCGCCGAGGAGCTGTCCGCGCTGCTCGCGCGCGTCCCGGCGCAGGCCCGGGAGGAGCACGGCCCGCTGGTGCGCACCGTCGAGTTCAACCTGGCGGTGGCGCCGCGGGTGGCCGACGAGTGGCTGGAGCTCTGGTGCCCCCGGCCGTTGAGCGCCTCCCGGGCGACCACTGCCGGGCTGGTCGCCGCCCGGCTGCCGCTGCGGGTCGCCTCGATCCTGCTGCGGCTGCTCGCGGACGCCCGCGGTCCGGCCGCGGAGGCCGCCCGTGAGCGGGCCCGGGCGGTGGTCACCGAGAGCCTGGACCGGCTGCGCCTTCGTTTCGGCGCCCGCTGGGTGCCGGTCCAGGAGCAGTTGGCGCACCAGACCCGTGCGGTGCTCACCGCCGCCGACTGCCTGCTCCAGCCGATCTGACGCATCTGAATGCATCTGATGTACCGTCAACTATGAAGCAGTGAACGGAGGATGGGCCCGATCCGGTCCGCCAGCCGGTACTCACCCTCAGGCGTCGGGTGCAGTCCGTCGACGTACACCTCCTCGGCCTCGGCGAGCGGCAGCACCTCCCGCCCGTCGATCAGGTGCAGCCGGGTGTCGCCGAGCCCCTGGAGCACCCGGACGGCGTCGCCGGTGAGTTCGCGGATGCCCGCCAGGGTGAGCCCGGCGGCGTTGACCGCCTCCTCGCGTTCCACCGAGGGCAGGGCGGCGACCACGGCGATCTCCGCGTCGGGCTGCGCGTCCCGGATCGTCTCGACGAAGCCGCACACCGCCGGGCCCCAGCTGCGCGCGGTGAAGGCGCCGCGCAGGTAGGCGTTGGTGCCGATCTCCAGGGTGACCAGGTCGGCCGGGGTGTCCCGCACGACCCGGGCGACCAGCGGGTCCAGGTAGGCCTCGCCGGCGAAGCCGAGGTTGCGCAGCCGCCAGCCGTAGCGCCGGGCGATCAGCGAGACCCAGCTCTCCGACGGCCCGTACGGGTACATGGCGTGGGTGAGCGAACTCCCGTACGCCACCCAGCGCGGGCCGTCCCGCCGCACCGGTTCCAGCATCCGGTGGCCGTGGAAGCCGACCGGCCCCAGCCAGGTGCGGGAGAGCTGCGGCAGCCACACCTCGACCTCGGCGGGCTCCCCCGGCAGCGCCACGGCGAGGCGGCCGACGCCTCCGGCCGCCGGGCGTCGGCGGTGGGCGAGGCGGCCGTCGACCAGGACGTCCAGCGGCCCGTCGCCGGGCTCCGCCGCGAGCTCCAGCAGCAGCCGGTCGGCGTCGGTGCGGACGGCGAAGCGGGCGCCGACCGGAAGTCGGGCGAGCCGGGCGAAGTTGGCGGAGAGCGTGGTGGCGACGCGCTCCTCCGGTAGGCGCAGCGGCAGTAGGAGGCCGTCCCGGGCCTCGAAGCCGCAGATCCCGTCCCA
>NZ_JAFLNG010000954.1 GCF_017427025.1 Streptomyces sp. FH025 | reverse complement strand
TCGCCGCCGTCGCGATCCCCACCACCGCGGCCTCCGCCGCCCCCGGCGCGCGGGACGCCGCGATAGCCCAGGCCCGCGCCAACGTCACCCGCAACGCAGGGGTGTTCGGCTTCGGCTCGGGCCAGGACCTCGTGCTCAAGGACGTCGTCCTCGACGCCGACGGCACCTCGCACGTCCGCTTCGACCGCACCTTCCAGGGCCTGCCGGTGGTCGGCGGCGACCTCGTCGTCCACCAGGACGCCCGCGGCCGGCTCAAGGACTCCACCCGCGCGGCCGCCCACGACGCCGCCGTCAGGTCCACCGTCCCCAAGGTGCCCGCACAGCACGGCGCCGCGGACGCGCTCTCCGCCGCCCCCGGCATCAAGGACGCCGTCAGCACCCCCGAGCTGGTCGTCTGGGCCGCCGACGGCACCCCTCGCCTCGCCTGGCGGACCACCGTCGAGGGCACCGGCGAGCACGGCCAGCCCGCCGGCAAGATCGTCGTCACCGACGCCACCACCGGCGAGCAGATCGAGGCCCTCGACGCCGAGCACCAGGCCTCCGGCACCGGCAACTCCGAGTACACCGGCACGATCACCCTCGACACCACCCCGGTCAGCGGCGGCTACACCCTCACCGACCCGGTGCGCGGCCACGTCACCAAGGACGCCGGCAACCTCTCCGCGAGCTCCCTCAAGGCGAGCTCCGGCACCGCGTTCACCAGCGCCACCAACGTCTGGGGCGACGGGAAGAAGTTCTCCTCCAACCGCGCCACCGCCGCCGTCGACGCCCACGCCAACACCGCCTGGACGTACGACTACTACAAGAACGTGCACGGCCGCAGCGGCATCAAGAACGACGGCAAGGGCGCCACCGTCTTCGTCCACGTCGGCACCAACTGGGACAACGCCCAGTGGTCCGACACCTGCTTCTGCATGATGACCGGCGACGGCAACGGCAGCACCGACCCCGAGCAGGTCGACCTCGACACCATGGGCCACGAGATGACCCACGGCGTCACCAGCGCCACCGCCAACCTGCGCTACAGCGGCGAGTCCGGCGGCCTCAACGAGTCCACCAGCGACATCTTCGGCACGATGGTCGAGTGGTACGCCAACAACCCCGTCGACACCGGCGACTACCTGTTCAGCGACCAGTCCACCCCGCCGTGGCTGCGCCGCTTCGACAAGCCCTCGCTGGACGGCCGTTCGGCGGACTGCTGGAGCAGCTCGGTCGGCAAGCTCGACGTGCACTACTCCTCGGGCGTCGGCAACCACTGGTTCTACCTCGCCAGCGAGGGCAGCGGCACCAAGACCATCAACGGCGTCACCTACACCAGCCCCACCTGCAACAACTCCACGGTGGCGGGCATCGGCAACCAGAAGGTCGCCAAGATCTGGTACCGCGCGCTGACCGTCTACATGACCTCCACGACCACCTACAAGGGCGCCCGCGCCGCCTCCCTCAACGCCGCCCGCGACCTGTACGGATCGGGCAGCGCCGAGTACAACGCGGTCGCCGCGGCCTGGAGCGCCGTCAGCGTCAACTGACCGCTGGAGGTCAGTGGTCGAACCCGATGTGGACGTGGTCGTGGTGGGTGTCGTCGGTGAAGAACTGGTTGCCGACGCCCTCGATCGCCACCGGCCCGCCCACGTTGTACGAACCGGCCGCGGCCGCGTCCCGCATGAAGGACTCGACCAGCCGCCGGGGCGTGGCCGGGTCCACCACCGCGAGGCCGTCGATCCGCCAGACGTCGAACGCCCGGCCCAGCGGATGGTCGCTGGGCCGGGTCGTCCCGAAGACGTCCAACGGATGGCCGCTGCGCACCACGCTCACCGACAGCCTGTACGGCCCGGCCAGCCGCAGCATCGCCTCCAGCACACTGTCGTGGACGCCGCCGGCGCGCAGGTCGGCTGCCGCCCCGGGCGGCAGCTCGATCCTGGGCTCGGCCAGCACCCGGGCCACCGCCGGGGCGGGCGAGGCGGCGGCCGGGCCCGGCTCGCCCGGGTGCACTCCGGTGACGGTCCAGCGCGGCTCGGCCCGGCTCAGCCGGACGTCCACCGTGGTGCCGCCCTCGGCCACCGAGCCGTCGGACGCCCTGGTCCACTGGCGGCAGACCACCAGCACGCTCGCCGAGTCGGCGAGGATGCCGCCGTACTGGGCGTCGACCACCTCCAGGCTCGCCTCCGGCGCCGCCGGGGCGAGCGGGCCGGCCGCGTCCGCCAGCGCGGGCGGCAGGCCGAGCGCCGCCACCCGGGCCCGGGCCGCCTCCGTGCCCTGCCCGCCGGGCGGCCAGGCGCCGAGCGCGGCGACCGCTTCGACGGCGCGGCGCTTGACGTCCGGCTGGATCTCGCCGGGGCCCGGCTGCCAGAGCGGCGGGTTGGGC
>NZ_JAFLNG010000953.1 GCF_017427025.1 Streptomyces sp. FH025 | reverse complement strand
GCTGCGCCAGCAGCTGTCCGGGCTGTCCGAGCAGGAGCGGGCGCGGCTGCTCACCGACCTGGTCCGGACCCACGTGGCCGCCGTGCTGGGGCACGCCTCCGCCGAGGCCGTCGAGCCCGGCCGGGCCTTCACCGACCTGGGCTTCGACTCCCTCACCGCGGTCGAACTGCGCAACCGCCTCGGCACCGCCACCGGCCAGCGGCTCCCGGCCACGCTGGTCTTCGACTACCCCAACCCGGTCGCGCTGGCCGGTCACCTCCGGGCCCGGCTCGTCGGCGACGACGAGCAGCCCGTGCACCTCCTGCCGGTGCGTCCGGCAGAGGCGGGATCCGACGAGCCGATCGCGATCGTCGGCATGGCCTGCCGCTTCCCCGGCAACGTGAACGACCCCGACGGGTTCTGGCAGGTGCTCGCCGCCGGGACGGACGCGGTCTCCCGCTTCCCGGACGACCGGGGCTGGGACGTCGAGGGGCTCTACGACCCCGACCCCGAGAGCGTCGGCACCTCGTACACCCAGGAGGGCGGCTTCGTCGCGGACGCGGCCGGCTTCGACGCGGGGTTCTTCGGGATCAGCCCGCGTGAGGCACTGGCGATGGACCCGCAGCAGCGGCAGCTGCTGGAGACCTCCTGGGAGGCCCTGGAGCGGGTCGGCATCGACCCGGGGGCGCTGCGCGGCAGCCCGACCGGCGTCTTCGTCGGCGGGTTCGCGTCGGCCTACGGACTCGGCCTGGCCACCGGGAGCGAGGGCGCCGAAGGACACCTGACGACGGGCTTCGCCACGAGTGTGATGTCGGGCCGGGTGTCGTACGCGCTGGGCCTGGAGGGCCCGGCGGTGACGGTCGACACGGCGTGCTCCTCCTCGCTGGTCGCCCTGCACCTGGCCGCCCAGGCCCTGCGCTCCGGCGAGTGCTCGATGGCGCTCGCCGGCGGGGCCACCGTCATGGCCACCCCGGACGGGATCGTCGGGTTCAGCCAGCAGCGCGGCCTCGCGGCGGACGGGCGCTGCAAGGCGTTCTCCGCGCAGGCGGACGGCATGGGCTTCGCCGAGGGCGCCGGCATGGTGGTCCTGGAGCGGCTGTCGGACGCGCGCCGTAACGGGCACAAGGTGCTGGCGGTGGTGCGGGGCTCGGCGGTCAACCAGGACGGTGCGTCCAACGGTCTGACGGCGCCCAACGGTCCGTCGCAGCAGCGGGTGATCCGTGCGGCGCTGGCCAACGCGCGACTGTCGGCCGCCGACATCGACGTGGTGGAGGCGCACGGCACGGGCACCACCCTGGGTGACCCGATCGAGGCGCAGGCCCTGCTGGCGACGTACGGCCAGGAACGAGGCGACAGCGGTCCGTTGCGTCTGGGGTCGGTGAAGTCGAACATCGGGCACACCCAGGCGGCCGCCGGTGTGGCGGGCATCATCAAGATGGTGCTGGCGCTGCAGAACGAGCAGCTGCCCCGGACGCTGCACGTGGACGAGCCGTCGTCCCACGTGGACTGGTCGGCCGGTGAGGTGGAGCTGCTGACGGAGTCGGTGCCGTGGCCGGCCGGGGAGCGCACCCGCCGGGCCGGCGTGTCCTCCTTCGGTATCAGCGGCACCAACGCGCACGTTCTGCTGGAGGAAGCCCCCGCCGAGGTCCAGGCCGAGGACGGCGCCGACGCGGTCGCGCCGGCCATCGCACCTCTGCTGGTCGAGCCCGGCGAGGCCGGTGCGTGGCTGGTGTCGGGTCGGTCGGCCGAGGGGCTGACGGCTCAGGCGGAGCGGCTGGCCGACTGGGTCGCCGCGCGGCCGGGGGCGATGTCGCGGGACGTCGCCTGGTCGCTGGCGACGACGCGTTCGGTGTTCGAGCACCGGGCGGTCGTGGTCGGCGGCGAGCGTGGTGAGCTGGTGTCCGGGTTGCAGAGCCTGGCGGCTGGTGTTCCCGGTGGCGCCCTGGTGTCGGGTGTGGCGCGGCCGGGTGTGCGGACGGTGTTCGCGTTCGCGGGTCAGGGGTCGCAGTGGGTCGGTATGGGCCGGGAGCTCGCTTCGGTGAGTCCGGTGTTCGCCGCCCGGCTGGCGGAGTGTGCGCGGGCGCTGGCGCCGTATGTGGACTGGTCGCTGGACGAGGTGCTGGCGGGTGCCGAGGGTGCTCCCGCGCTGGAGGCGGCGGATGTGGTGCAGCCGGCGCTGTGGGCCGTGATGGTGTCGCTGGCCGCGGTCTGGGAGGCCGCGGGTGTGACGCCGGATGCGGTCGTGGGTCACTCGCAGGGTGAGATCGCCGCTGCCACTGTCGCCGGGATGCTCAGCATCGAGGACGGTGCCCGGGTGGTGGCGCTGCGGTCGCAGTCGTTGAAGGTGCTGGCAGGTCTGGGCGGGATGCTCTCGGTGAGCTGCTCG
>NZ_JAFLNG010000952.1 GCF_017427025.1 Streptomyces sp. FH025 | reverse complement strand
GAGGAGGCCGAGGACCCGCCGGTCCAGGAGGCGGCGGCCCGCGACGGGCGGGGCGCACCGGAAACCGCAGGTGCGGCAGGGGCCGTGGAGACGGCCGCAGCCCCTGCCGCACCGACGGGCGACGACACGCCCGAGGCGCTCGTCCTCGCCGACACGGCGACCGTGCCGGCCGTGAACGGCGGCTCCGCCACCGCGACCGCCGTCCTCGCCCCCATCGCGGCCGGACTGCTGCTCACCGGCGCGGCCATGTGCAAGCACCGCGGACTGCCGCGCGGACACTGAGCGGGCCCGGGCCCGCTCCGGCCCCGCGGGTCGAGACGCCTGGGCCGGGTCGAGTCGCCTGGGCCGGGTCAAGACGCCTGGGGCGCCAGGAGCAGCTCCATCAGCGGGAGTTCACGCCCGGGGATCGAACCGGACGGGATGCTGCCGATGCGGGTGGCGCCCATCGCCAGGTAGAAGGGCTCGGCGTTCGGGTCGGAGTCGATGGTGAGGCGGCGCAGGCCGAGTGCCCGGGCCTGGCCGCGGACGTGCTCGAACAGCACCCGGCCGATGCCCCGGCCGATCAGCTCGGGCTCGACGAACAGCATGTCCAGCGCGCCGGAGGGCGGAGCGCCGGTGAGCACCGCGAAGCCCAGCACCCGGCCGTCGTCCTCGGCCACCGCCGTCCGCGCCCGCTCGATCGCGGCGGCGTCGAGGGTCAGTTCCTCGCGGCAGGCGGCCATGAACGCCTCGTCGTAGCCCCAGTACGCCTTGGCCCGCAGGGCGATGCCGGTGAGCAGCTCGGCCTCGTCCGGACGGGCGGGTCGGACGTGCATGAGCTCTCCCTCGGGGTGGCGGTCGGACGGCGACGTCATTGTCCGCCGCAACTCGGTCGTCCGCCAACGGTTTTGCGCCGCGGCGGCGGAGGGGGCGGCCTCAGCGGAAGACGCCCGGGGGCGGCACCGGTGACGGGGCCGCGGTGGCGTCGGTGGCCGGGGTGGCCCCGGCGGTGAAGTCAGCGAGGGAGCGGCCGTGTTCGACGCGGCCGTGGGCCGGGTCGGAGGCGACCCGGCGGCTGAGCTCGGCGATCGGGAGGGGGGTGTGGGCGGCGGCCAGGATGAGGTTGCCGAAGCGCTTGCCGCGCAGCACGGCGGGGTCGGCGGTCAGGCAGAGCTCCGGGAAGACCGCGGCGAGGGTGGCGACCTGGGAGCGGGCGAAGGGCAGGGCGGCACCGTCGGCGATGTTGGCGGTGTACCAGCCGCCGGGGGCGAGGGCGCGGGCAGCGAGGGCGGCGAACTCGACACTGGTGCAGTGGGCCGGGGTCCTGGCGCCGGAGAAGACATCGGTGATGACCACGTCGACGCTGCCCTCGGGGGTGCGCTCCAGGACACTGCGGGCGTCCGCGCCGCGCACCTTGATCTGCCAGCCGCGCTCCAGCGGGAGTTCGGCACGGACGAGTTCAGTGAGCGCGGTGTCGATCTCGGCGACCTGCTGGCGGGAGCGCGGCCGGGTGGCGGCGACGTAGCGGGCCAGGGTGAGGGCGCCGCCGCCGAGGTGCAGGACGGTGAGCGGGCGGCCGGGCGGGGCTGCCAGGTCGATCAGGTGGCCGAGTCGTCGCTGGTACTCGAAGCCCAGGTGGGTCGGATCGGCGAGGTCGACCAGGGACTGCGGGGCACCGTCGATCAGCAGCGTCCACGCGGCGGGACGGTCGCGGTCGGGCCGCAGTTCGGCCAGGCCGGAGCCGACGGGACGGGTGAGCGGGCCCTGGGCGTGGGTGCGGCCGCCCGGCCCGGTGGTGGTCTCCGTCTCGCTGCCGCGGGCGGCTCTGCTGCTTCGTGCCATGTCGGCCATTGTCGGCCATCGTCGCCGCCGCGCGGAACGACTCCGCAGGTCGGAGCCCGGGGCGGGCGTGCCGGGGGGATCCGGCCGGAGGCTCAGGGGCCCGGCGGGATCCGCGCGGCACGCCCCCTAGAACGGGCCGAGGCCGCCCGCGGTGAGCGTGCAGGCGGCCTCGCAGAGGGCGGAGCGGAGCACCCAGGCGTCGGTGGGCCGGGCGACGCAACCGGAGCCGGACGGTGGGATCACCCAGCGCGGATCCGTGGCGGTGGGCAGCACGGCGCCCGCCGAACAGGAGCTGCCGGGCAGGTGCCAGGTCTCCCAGGTGCCGGCCGGGACGAGGAAGGAGACGGTGCTGCCGTTGCGGCTCTGCAGCACGGCCCCGCAGGCGCGGCGCAGCCGCAGGATGTCGACGGCCTCCAGGCCGTGCCGCAGGGCGACCGTCACGGTGTCGCAGGTGGTGAGCAGGGTGCCGTCCTCCGGAGCGGCGTGTTCGCGGTGCGGACCGCCACAGGAGCCGCGACCGCCCTCGACCGGGCCCCGGCCGGGGAACCGGT
>NZ_JAFLNG010000951.1 GCF_017427025.1 Streptomyces sp. FH025 | reverse complement strand
GACCCGGCGTACGTCGCGGGCCAGTGCGCCGGGGCGCCAGAGCTCTATGGCGGTGGTCACGACGCCCAGCACGATGCCGGCGGCCAGCCAGCCGGCCAGTACGTCGCTGGGCCAGTGGACGCCGAGGGCGACCCGGGTCCAGCCGATGGTGAGGATCGTCGCGGCGGCGACGGCACAGGCGGCGGTCCGGCCGCGGCGGTGGACCCGGTACCAGAGCAGGCCGACCAGGACGGCGCAGGTGATCGCCGAGGCCATGGCGTGCCCGGAGGGGAAGGCGGCGCCGCCGGCCTGCGAGACCGGGTCGGTGAAGGCCGGCCGTGGCCGGTCGAAGGCCAGCTTGAGCGCCGACTGGGCGCTCCAGCCGATCAGGGTGCAGGCCGCCACCCAGCAGGCGAGCACCCGGGCGCCGATCAGCCAGAGCCAGGCGGCCGCGATGCCCAGCAGTGCACGCATGGTGACCGGCCCGCCGATGTCGGAGAGGGTCTGGACCGCGGCGGTCCAGATCCGGTGTTCCCGTGCGTAGATGTGGAGTTCGTTGACCCAGTCCTGGTCGAACTCGTGCAGGGGGCGCCAGTGGCCCGTCACCAGCACCGCCAGGAGACAGAACAGCGCGGCACAGCCCAGCGCGAGCGCCGTGTCCCGGAGGAGACGACTGTGACGCACAGTGACGGAGGTCGAGCTGTTGGTCAGGTGCATGCCTGACACCTTCCCAGCGTCCCGTGCCAATCGGGAGCTGGAGTGATAGCGATTCGGCATCTTTTGTGCGGAGGACCTGCGCGCGCCGGGGCGTGGGCGCGGGCGGAAATCGGGGCGCGCGGGAACGTGCGCGATCGTTCGCCGGTTCAACGGGTGGGCGGCGATTCGGTGTGCGGGCGGTGAAGGAGGCGTTCGAGGCAGGCGTGAACGGGCGCGCAGAGTGTTTGGGCGGTCACCGAATGTTCAAATTCGGGGCGAAATTCGGCAGGATACTGCATCGCCGGGAAGAAACTGAGTGACTTGGGAATGTTGTCCGGATTCTGTTCGTTGGATCGTTACGTGTGAGCCCTTCGGGGCCCGCACTTCTTGCCCTCTCCGGGCAGGCAGGCAGACCTCGGCAACACCAGTCAAAGGGAGCAAGCATGGCCACCCGTGCCGTCGTTCGCGACAGGGCCGACCGGACTCGCGCGGCCCGCCCGACCAACCTTGAGGCCGACCGTGACCTGGTCGGCATGTACCTCGACGAGATCGCCAGGACACCCCTGCTCGATGCCGCCGAGGAGGTCGAGCTCTCGCTGCGGATCGAGGCCGGCGTGTACGCCCAGCACCTGCTGGACGAGGGCGGACTTCCCGACGGCGTCACCCGCGAGGAGCTTGAGGCGATAGCCGCGGACGCCGAGCGCGCCAAGGACGTCTTCATCCGCTCCAACCTCCGCCTGGTGGTCGCGGTGGCCCGCCGCTACCCGCGCAGCGGCCTCCCGCTGCTTGACCTCATCCAGGAGGGCAACGCGGGCCTGGTGCGCGCGGTCGAGAAGTTCGATTACGCCAAGGGTTTCAAGTTCTCCACCTATGCCACCTGGTGGATCCGGCAGGCGATCACCCGGTCGATCGCCGACCAGTCCCGCACCATCCGGCTGCCCGTGCACCTGGTCGAGGAGCTGGGCCGGATCCGGCGGGTGCAGCGGGAGAAGTCCAAGGAGCTGGGCCGCGAGGCCGAGCCGGCCGAGATCGCGGCCGAGCTGGACACCACCGAGGCCCGGATCAAGGACGTGCTGGACTGGGCGCGCGACCCGGTCAGCCTCAACATGTCGGTCGACGACGAGGGCGAGACCCAGTTCGGCGACCTGGTGGAGGACACCGGGGCGACGTCCCCCGAGGACGCCGTGATGGTGATGCTCCGCCGCGAGGAGCTGGACGGTCTGATCGGGCGGCTGGACGACCGCACGGCCTCGATCATCCGTTCACGCTACGGGATGGAGGACGGCCGCGAGCGCACCCTCACCGAGGTGGGCAAGCAGCACGGCCTCACCCGTGAACGGATTCGCCAGATCGAGAAGCACGCCCTGGCCGAGCTGAAGAAGATCGCCGATCACGCGGGCTTCGAAGCCGCCTGACGAACCGGCCGGCCCACCGGCCGCCAGCCAACCGAGGCCGCCACCCGGGCCCTGGTGCGGAGCGCTCCGCACCAGGGCCCGCGGCATGCCGCGGGGCTCTTAGGCTGGAGGGACAGGACGGCCCGCGAGCAGCGGATGGAGCCGGGAATGAGTAGGGGAGTGGACAGGGTGAGCGAGCAGGGGCAGGAGAAGGCGCGGGAACAGGGGCAGGAGAAGCCGCAGGATGGGCAGCAGGCGGCCGCGGCCAAGGCCCGGCTCGTCTTCCGGGACCCGCTGGACCAGCAGTCCC
>NZ_JAFLNG010000950.1 GCF_017427025.1 Streptomyces sp. FH025 | reverse complement strand
TAGCCGACCTGAACCGGACACCTCCGGACACCTCCGGTCGTTCCCGGTCGTCCCCGTTCACTCCCGGATACAGGGACCGGACGCAGGGAAGGGGCTCCCCATGACCGCCCGATCCCCCCGTGAAGCGGTGAACCCGCAGCCACCCGGCGCCCCCGCCACGAGCGCGCAGCCCGATGCGCGGCGTTGGCGGGCGCTCGCCGTGTGCCTGGTCGCCGGGTTCATGACGCTGTTGGACGTCAGCATCGTCAACGTCGCCCTGCCCACCGTCCGGGTCGGGCTGCACATGTCGACCAGCGGCCTGCAGTGGGTGCTCAGCGGCTACGCGCTCGCCTTCGGCCTGGTGCTCGTCCCGGCCGGGCGGCTCGGCGACGCCCGCAGCCGACGGGCCGTCTTCCTCACCGGGCTCGCGCTGTTCACCGCGGCCAGCGCCCTGGCCGGGGCGGCCCGCAGCCAGGAGTGGCTGGTGCTGGCCCGGCTGCTCCAGGGCGCGGCCGGCGGGGTACTGGTGCCGCAGGTGTCCGGCTTCATCCAGGTGCTGTTCCAGGGCGCCGAGCGCGGCCGGGCCTTCGGCGCGCTCGGCGCGACCGTCGGGCTGTCCACCGCCGTCGGACCGCTGCTGGGCGGCCTGCTGATCCAGCTGTTCGGCCCGCACGACGGCTGGCGCTGGGTGTTCTACGTCAACCTGCCGATCGGCGTCGCCGCCCTGCCGATCGCCTACCATCTGCTCCCGCCGCCCCGCCCGACCGCCGAGCGGGCCGGGCACCGCGACTTCGACCCGGTCGGGGTGCTGCTGCTGGGCGCCGGGACGGTCGCGCTGCTGCTGCCCTTCGTCCAGCAGCAGCAGTGGCACGGCGCGGTCCGCTGGCTGCTGCTGCCGCTCGCCGCGGTGCTGCTGGCGGCCTTCGTCCTCTGGGAGCACCACTACGCGCGCAGCCGCGAACCGCTGGTCAGCATGGCGCTGTTCACGGTGCGGCCGTACGCGGCGGGGGTGCTGCTGTCGCTGGTGTACTTCGCCGGGTTCACCGCGATCTTCTTCATCTTCACGATCTACCTCCAGACGGGCCTGCACTACGCGGCGCTGACGGCCGGCCTGGCCGTCACCCCGTTCGCGCTCGGCTCGGGTGTGTCCGCGATGATCGGCGGACGGCTGGTGAGCCGGTTGGGCCTGCTGCTGGTGGAGTTCGGCCTGGTGCTGGTGCTGCTCGGCCTGCTGGCCTCGGCCGTGGTGGTCCAGCTGTGGGCGGGGCCGGCGATCGGCTGGGCGACGGTGTTGCCGCTGCTGGTCGCCGGGGTGGGCAGCGGGCTGGTGATCGCCCCGAACCAGACGCTGACCCTCCAGTGCGTCCCGGTCGCCCGCGCGGGCAGCGCCGGCGGCGTCATGCAGACCGCCCAGCGGGTCGGCTCGGCGGTCGGCATCGCCGTCGTCGGCTCGGTCTTCTTCGCCCGCGCCGCCGGGCCGCACCCCGACTGGACGCTGGCCTTCCAGCTGGGCGTCACCGTGGCGGCGGGCCTGGTCCTGGTGGCCCTGCTGGTGGCCGTGGGGGAGAGCGCGGCGAGCCGCCGTGCGGCGGCCCGAAGCGGGCCGTGACGGGCGCCGGAGCGGGCCGACCTCAGTGGTCGCGGCGCCGGATGACCGCCGCCGCGATCGCCACCGAGGCGAGCGACCACAGCGCGTACGTGGCCCAGGAGCCCGCGACGGTGGCCGGGTACTCGGTGGGGCGCAGGCCCGTCAGGGTGGTTCGGGCCAGGCGCTGCCAGGCCGGGAACGGCAGGGCGTGCAGCAGGTCGGCCGTCCAGCGGTAGCGCTCGGTGACGAGGGAGGGCAGGAAGAACAGCACCAGCACCGTGCCCACCACCGCGCCCGCGCTGTGCCGGACGAGGGTGCCCAGGCAGAGCCCGACCAGGGCACAGACCGGCGCGAACAGCGCGGCGGCCGCGACGAAGCGCAGGGCGGTCGGGTCGGTGATGGACCGGCCGATGCCGAGGTCGGCCAGGATCGCCTGGGTGGCGCCGAAGGAGACGCCCGCGCTGATCGCGCCGTAGCCGAGCATCGCCGCCGCCAGTACGACCGCCTTGGCCAGCAGCACCGCCCGGCGGTCGGGTACGGCGGCCAGGGTGGTGCGGATCAGCCCGGTGGCGTACTCGCCCGCGATGACGGTCGCGCCGATGCCGCCCGCGACCAGCATCACGATGTCCGCCGAGGCGGTGTTGAAGGCGTCGTTGAGCGCGACCTGCGCCATCACCGCCGGGTCCCCGTCGCCGGGGGTGTAGTGGCCGTGGGTGTAGACGGCCGACCTGAGGCCGGCGGCGACGACGGCCAGCGCGCTGAGGCCGAGCACCCAGGGGATCGAGCGCAGCGAACGGAACTTGAGCCACTCG
>NZ_JAFLNG010000095.1 GCF_017427025.1 Streptomyces sp. FH025 | reverse complement strand
AGCGCCCCAGGCCGGCGGATCAGGCCCGGGTGACTCAGACCTCTGGGCGACTCAGGCCCCTGAGCGGCTCAGGCCTGGGCGACGAAGACGTGCTGGGCGATGTCCTTGCCCAGTTCCGCCGCGTTGTCCCCGCTGCCGACCAGCACGCCGCCGACACCGGTGCTGACCTTGACCGTGGAGCCCGGCCGGATGCCGGCCCGCCGCAGGGTGCTCATCAGCTCGCTGTCGGTCTGGATCGGCTCGCCGATCCGTCGGACCACCACGCTGGCCCCGGCGTCGCCCGGCTTGACGGAGTCCAGCGGGACGAGCGCGGCGTCGAAGCCCTCGCCCTCGGCCTTGGTGTCGCCCAGTTCGTCCAGGCCCGGGATCGGGTTGCCGTACGGGGACTGGGTCGGGTGGCCGAGCATGGCGAGCACCTTGCGCTCGACCGTCTCGCTCATCACGTGCTCCCAGCGGCAGGCCTCCTCGTGCACCTGCTCCCACTCCAGCCCGATCACGTCGACGAGCAGGCACTCGGCGATGCGGTGCTTGCGCATGACGCGCACCGCGAGCTGGCGGCCGTTCTCGGTGAGTTCGAGGTGGCGGTCCCCCGCGACCTGGAGCAGCCCGTCGCGCTCCATCCGGCCGACCGTCTGGCTGACCGTCGGGCCGCTCTGTTCCAGGCGCTCGGCGATGCGGGCACGCATCGGCACGATGCCTTCTTCCTCCAGCTCCAGGATGGTGCGAAGGTACATCTCGGTGGTGTCGATCAGCCCAGACATCGCAGCTGGCTCCGTTCTTCGGTGTCCTCACCGCCAATTCTGACGTACCGCGCCGACAACCGGGTCCGGGTGGGGTCCGCGGTGCGGCATTTCCCCCCTGTTCCCTCCCGTGACCAGCGATGCCCTCCTGTTGACAGCGGTGCCGCCGGGGCGCGACCGTGCTCGCCGTAGCTTTCTCCATCGGCGGTCCGGGCCACCCCGGCCGCCCCACCCGGCCGGCTCCCCCACCGGCAGAGAGCGAAGGCAACAGATGAACGACCTGGTCGGCAGGTACTTCGACGCCGCGATCGCCCACCTGGAGCGGGTCCGCGAGGAGGAGGCCGACACCATCGAGGCGGCCGCCGCGCTGCTCGCGGAGGCGATCACCGAGGGCCGCCGGGTGTTCACCTTCGGTGCCGGCCACTCCTCGCTGCCGGCCCAGGACGTGGTCTACCGGGCCGGCGGGCTGGTGCCGATGAACCTGCTGAACGTCCCCGGGATGGCCGGGGTGACGATGATGCCCGCGCCGCTGTCCAGCGCGCTGGAGCGGGTGTCCGGGCTGGCCACCGCCACCCTGGACCTCACCCCGGCCACCAGTGGGGACGTGCTGTTCCTGATCTCGCTGTCCGGCCGCCAGGTCATGCCGGTCGAGCTGGCCCGGTACGCCCGGGACCGCGGCCTGAAGGTGATCGGGGTGACCTCGCTGGCGTACCCGGGCGAGGTGCCCTCCGGGCACCCGTCCGGCACCTACCTGAAGGACCACTGCGACGTGGTGCTGGACAGCAAGATCGCGGTCGGCGACGGCGAGCTGACCCACCCGGCCGCCGAGACCACCTTCGGCCCGGTCTCCACCATCGTGACCAGCGCGCTGATGCAGGCCGTGGTCGCCTCCGCGGTCGGCCGGCTGGCCGACCGGGCCGCCGCCGGGGACGCCCCCGCCCCGCCGCTGTTCCGCTCCGGCAACGTCCCGGGCGGCACCGAGTGGAACGCCAAGCAGATGGCCGACAACGCGGACCGCATCCTCTACACCTACTGACACACCTGCCGACACACCTGCCGACATACGTACCGACCCGTCCGCCGCGGCCCGCACCCGGGGCACCGTGACACCCGACCGCACGCTGGGTGCCGAACCGAACACGGGGCGTATCGGACAAAGCACCGGGGCTTCCCGGCCATTGCGGGCGGCCCCGGGCCCCGCCAGGCGTACCGGGAAGCCGCCCGGGGCAGAAGAGGTGCGACCTGAGCGACGGGTGGGGGCCGAACATGGCGTCTGGTGCGGGGCGGACCGACTGGGTCCGCGAGCGGGAGCTGCTGCCCGAGTTCTTCTGGGCCGCCGACGCGGCCTCGCTGCGGGGGCAGCACCGCTCGGTGCTGCTCTCCGCCTGGCAGCTGGTCCTGCTGGTGGTCGCCGCCGCGACCGGCTCGGCCGACGGCGAGTTCTGGGCGTGGCCGGCGGCCGTGGCGTACCTGGGCGCGGTCGCCCTGGCGGTGGTGATCAGCCGGCAGAACCCGCAGGGCCTCTGGTACGAAGGCCGGGCCGCCGCCGAGTCGGTCAAGACGCTCGCCTGGAAGTTCGCCGTCCGGGCGGACGCCTACCAGCCGCCGCCGCGCACCCTGCCGGACGCCGAGGGCCTGTACCGCTTCCAGCTCGGCCGGGTGCTGGGCGCCTTCCGGAGCGGCCCGGTGGCCGTGCCGGAGGGCGGGGTCGAGGTCACCGCGGCGATGCGCGACCTGCGCGAGCAGCCGCTGGCGGTGCGCCGCGAGGTGTACCTGAACGAGCGGATCCGGGTGCAGCACGACTGGTACCGGTCCAAGGCCCGCTACTGCGCCAGGGCCGGCCACTGGGCCGGCGTGCTGGGCGTGCTGCTGCCGGCGCTGGGCCTGGTGCTGGCGGTGCTGCGGGCGCTCGGCGCCTTCACCTACGACGCGCTGGGCACGGTCTCGGCGGTGGCCGCCTCGATCGCCGCCTGGGCGCAGCTGCGCCAGTACCGTCCGCTGGCCGCCGCGTACGGGCTGGCGGCCGAGGAGTTGGAGCTGATCCGGCGCCAACTGGCCGAACTGGACCTCGAGTCGGTGGACGCCGAGGAGATCTGGGCCCGGCTGGCCCGGGACGCCGAGGACGCGGTGTCCCGCGAGCACACCACCTGGCAGGCCCGCCGGGAGGTGCGCACCACCACCGACCGGGAGCACTGAGGAGGAACGCGTGGCGTTACGGATGGTCAAAACGGCGGACGGCCGCGCCCTCGCCGTCGAGTCCCTCGGCGACCCGCGCGGCCGTCCGGTGTTCCTGCTGCACGGCATGCCCGGCAGCAGGGTCGGCCCGCACCCGCGCAGCACCGTGCTGTACCGGCTGGGGGTGCGGCTGATCTCCTACGACCGGCCCGGCTACGGCGACTCGACCCGGCTGTTCGGCCGCCGGGTGTCCGCCGCGGCGGCGGACGTGCGGACCATCGCGGACGATCTCGGGCTGGACGCCTTCGCGGTGCTCGGCCGCTCCGGCGGCGGCCCGCACGCGCTGGCCTGCGCGGCGCTGCTGCCGGAGCGGGTCAGCCGGGTGGCGGTGCTGGTGGGCCTGGCACCGCGCAACGCGACCGGCCTGGACTGGTACGCCGGGATGACGCCGTCCAACGTGCGCGCCTACCGGGAGGCGGAGCGCGGGCACGGCCGGATCGCCGACGCGATGGAGTTCCGCTCCCGGCAGATCAAGGACGATCCGGTCCGGCTGCTGAACGGGCTGCGCACCGAACTCTCCGCCGCCGACCGGGAGGTGGTCGCGGACAGCGGGCTGCGGCGGATGCTGCAGAGCAACTACCGGGAGGCGTTCCGGCACGGCGCGGACGGCTGGATCGACGACGTGCTGGCCTTCACCGCGGACTGGGGCTTCGCGGTGGAGTCGATCCGGGTGCCGACCTGGCTGTGGCACGGCGCGGACGACCAGTTCTCTCCCGTCGACCACTCCCGCTGGCTGGCCGACAACATCCCGGACGCCGAGCTGTTCCTGGAGCCCGGCGCCGCGCACTTCGGGGCGTTCCGGGTGATGACCACGGCTCTGGCCTGGGCAGCGGGTTAGGGCCTGTCTCTTGGATCCCTGCCGGGTCAGGCCTTCACCGGGGTCAGGGGCTGCGAACCTCCCAGCACCGCCAGGATGTTGTCCACCGCGAGGCCGCCCATCGCCTGCCGGGTGCGGACGGTGGCGCTGCCCAGGTGCGGGGCCAGCACGGCGCGCTCCTGGGCGAGCAGCGCGGACGGGACGGCGGGCTCGTGCTCGAAGTTGTCCACGGCGGCGGCGAACAGCGCGCCGGACTCCAGCGCGGCGGCCAGCGCCTCCTCGTCCACCACCCCCGCGGTCATGCTGACCACCACCGCCCCGCGCGGCAGCAGGGCGAGCCGGCGGGCGTCCAGCAGGTGCCGGGTCTCGGCGGAGAAGGGGCAGGTGACGACCAGCACGGTGGAGGTGGCGAGCAGGTCCTCCAGGGGCTTCCAGTCGGCGCCCTCGGCCTGCTCGGGCGGCAGTTCGCGGCGGTTGTGGTAGCTGACCGGCATGTCGAAGGCGTGGGCCCGGCGGGCCACCGCCCGCCCGATCCGGCCCATGCCGAGCACGCCGAGCGGGGTGCCGGCCAGCTCCAGGCCGAGCAGGAAGTTGGGCGCCCAGGTCCACGGCGTGCCGGAGCGCAGCAGGCGTTCGCCCTCGCCGAGCCGGCGGGTGGCGGCCAGCAGCAGCGCCCAGGCCATCTCGGCGGTGGCGGTGGTGAGCACGCCGGGGGTGTTGGTGACCAGCACGCCGCGTTCGGCGCAGGCGGCCAGGTCGATGTTGTGGTAGCCGACGGCGTGGTTGGCGACGATCTCCAGCTGCGGACCGGCGGCGTCCAGGAACTCGGCGTCCACCCGGTTGTTCAGGGTGGTGAGCACGGCCCGGCGGCCGCGCACGGCCGCGAGCAGCTCGGCCCGTTCCATCTCCTCGCCGGCGTCGTGGCAGGTGACGGCGTGGTGGGCGGTGAGCCGTTCGATGACGCCGGGCGCGAGGCGCCGGGTGACCAGGACCGGGGGCGGGGTAGCGTCCATGGCTCGGCAGCGTACCCCGCCCCCGTCCCGGTCACACCGGCTGCGGCTCCAGGTCGCGGTTGATCCGCTTCCAGCCGCGCGCGGAGACCGTGTTGGGGTGCTCCTCGCCGAACTGCCGGATCAGCTCGGCGATCGCCCGGGCGCGCAGCTCGGCGGCCTGGGTGTGCCGGCCGGCCGAGCGCAGGGTGATCGCCAGGTTGGCCTCGCAGGCCACCGCGTCCGGATGCTGCGGGCTGTAGCGGTCGCACAGGCCCGCGTACGCGGCCCGGCCGAGCTGTTCGGCGAGTTCGGTCTGCCCGTTGTCGCCGTACGCGTTGGCCAGGTTGATCATCGCGTTGAGGGTGTACGGGTGGTCCGGTCCGGCCGAGCGGGTCAGGCCTTCGACGGTGAGGCGGCCGCGTTCGATGGCGCCCTGGATGTCGCCGCTGCCGCGCAGGTAGATGCCGAGGTTGTTGGCGCAGGCCAGGGTGAACGGGTGTTCGTCGCCGAAGAGCCGCCGGTGGCCCTCGAAGACGGTGGAGCAGAGGTCGCGGGCGGCCTCCTTGTCGCCGGAGGCGCTGTGGTCGGCGGCCAGGTTGAGCGCGCAGGCGAGCGCGTCGGGGGCGTCGGCGCCGTAGCGTTCCAGGTAGCGCTCGTAGGTCTCCTTGGTGATCCGGCGGGCCTCGGCGAGCTGGCCGATGCGGCGCAGCGAGACGGCCAGGGACTTGGCGTTGCGCAGGTTCTCGGGCAGGTCGGGGTCGAGGACGTCGCCGAGGTCGGAGGTGACCTCCTGGAGCAGGTCCACCGAGCCGCGGTAGTCGCCGAGTTCGCGCAGGTCGCGGGCGAGGTTGGACTTGGTGGACAGGGTGTAGGGGTGCTTGGGGCCGAGGACGGCGGTGCGCCGGTCGAGGGTCTCCTGGTCGAGTTCGCGGGCGGCCTCGCTGTCGCCGACGAGCCGGTAGTCGATGGCCAGGTTGTTGGCCATGGAGAGCGTGCGCGGGTTGTCGTCGCCGAACAACTCGCGGAACTGCTCCAGGATTTCGCGGTCGAGGTCGAGGGCGGCCTGGAACCGGCCGAGCGCCCTGCGGTCGGCGCCGAGCGAGCCGGCCGTCATCAGGGTGTAGGGGTGGTGCTCGCCGAGCAGCACCTGCTGGCGCTCCAGGGTGGCCTCGTCGAGGGCCAGGGCGTCGGCGTAGTTGCCTTGGGAGCGCAGCACGTTGGCGAGTTGGAAGCGCAGCAGCAGGGTCTGCCGGTCGTCCTCGCCGAGCTTGCTGGTCCACTCCGCGTCGAGGGCGTGGCCGAGGTCGCGGGCGCGGTCGAGTTCGCCACGCTTCCACAGGTAGCGGACGCGGTCGATGAGCAGCTGGCGGGTGTCGGCCTCGTCGCAGTTGTGCGCCTTGGAGGGCGACAGGTGCGGCCAGATCTCGTCGAAGGCGGGCCAGTTGGCCGGGTCGTCGGTGTCGCCGAGGACGGGCCGGGCGCCGGTGAGGATGCGGTGCACCTCGTGGACGGCGGTCTCCTGCTCCTCGTCGGTCATGCCGGCCCGGATCACCGCCTGGACGAGGCGGTGCACCTGGAAGCTGTTGCTGCCGGCATCGACCTTGGCGAGCGCGTAGCGGCCGATCGCCTGGATCACCTTGCCCAGCATGAACTTGTCGCTGAGGTCGGCGTCGAACCGCACCAGCGCCCGGATCATCTGGTCGCTGTAGAAGAGGTTCATCGAGATCGGCTCGGGCGCGAAGAAGGCGCACAGCTGGAGCAGCCGCACCGCCGCCGGGGACTGCTGGCGCAGCCGTCCGATGGAGACGTTCCAGGTCGCGGCGACGGGGGTGGGGTAGTCGGCGGGGCGGCCGACGGCCAGGGCGCGGGCGGCCTCGGCGTGCAGCTGGGTGACGTAGGTGTCGACCGGGGTGCCGGTGGTGTCCAGCCAGGCGGCGGCCACCTCGACGGCGAGCGGCAGGTCGCCGACCGCCTCGGCGACGCGGTCGGCGTCCGGCCGGGAGAGGCTGCGGGCGCGCCGGCACAGGTGCTCGACGCTCTCGCCTCGGGTGAAGACGTCGACCTCCAGCGCCTCGGCGTGCCCGGTCCAGGCCTGGTTGCGGGAGGTGACCAGGATGTGGCCGGAGCCGCCGGGGAAGAAACGGCGGATCTCGGCGGGCTCGTCGGCGTTGTCGAAGATCAGCAGCCAGCGCGAGGTGGGCACGCCGCGGCGCAGCGCCTCCCGGGCGGCCTCGGCGGCCTCGGTGACGGAGTCGCCGACGCGCAGGCCGAGGCGGCGGGCGAGTTCGGCGAGCGCCGGGGCGACGAGTTCGGTCTGCTCGGCGTCGATCCACCAGACCAGGTCGTAGTCGGACATGAAGCGGTGGGCGTACTCCAGCGCCACCTGGGTCTTGCCGACGCCGCCGAGCCCGTACAGGGTCTGCGGGGTGGGCAGGACGGCCGCCATGCCGCCGCGCAGCTGGTTGCGCAGCTGCTCCAGGACGGCGGAGCGGCCGGTGAAGGAGGGGTTGCGCGGCGGGACGTCCCACACCGAGGGCTTGCTGCCGGGGAAGCGCGGGCCGTCGGCGGGCTCGTCGCCGAGCGCGACGTCGCTGCGGCCGAGGGCGCGCAGCAGGCTCTGGACGGACTGCCCCTCGTCGCGGCCGACCAGGTCGACCGGGTTGCGGTTGCTGAACGGCGCGGTGAGGCGGACGTCGCCGACCCGGACGGGCAGCAGCTGGCGGCGGGTGCCGGAGGGGTCGGAGCTGACCACCGACTCCCACAGCGCCCGGGCCTGCGGGGAGCGCTGGTAGGCGGGCGAGAGCACGGCGACGGTGCGGTAGGCGGAGTCGATGCCGCGCTCGGTCTCCTCGCGCGGGTCGGTGCCGGCGCTGAGGTCGCGCGGCAGCACCCGGAAGCCGGCCCGGGTGAGCACCGACTCGATCCAGTCCGCCCACATCCGGTCCTCGGGGACGTAGGACAGGTAGAGGTCGGCGGGGACGGACGGGCGGCGGCGGGTGAAGGCGTCCACGTAGCGCAGCCGCAGCTCCTCGTCGATCGGCGGGAGTCCGGTGGCGCGGCCCTCGGTGATGACGGCGGTGAGCCGCTCGCAGGCGGCCAGCATCGAGGTGGGGGTGCCGGTCTGGTCGCCGAAGGTGGCGAGGATCTCCTCGTAGGCGTAGAACGGCCGGTACGGGATCTCCACGGCTCCCCAGTACTGGGCGAGTTCCTCGCCGCCCAGGCCGGAGGGCAGGCCGTCGAAGCGGACCCGGGCGAGCGCGCGGCCGGCGTCGGCCTTCTCCTTCTCGCCCTCGTCGATGCGCATCGGGACGGGCAGGATGCGGATGCCGCGCTCGCGGTAGCGGTCGTGGATGTGCTGGGCGATCCGGGAGGCACCGTCGATGGACTGGTCGCTGAGGGTGAAGCAGACCACCAGGTCGTCGGGCATCTGGACGGTGCAGATCTCGGCGATGTCGGACAGGCCGGTGCGGGAGTCGATCAGCACGTAGTCGTAGCGCCTGGCCATGTCGGCCTTGAGGGCGTCGAAGAACTGCCCGCCGTCGAAGCGGTCGTAGAAGATGTCCCAGTCGAGGTGGGTGACGGCCTCGGAGTAGTCGCGGTTGAACTGGCCCGCGGAGAGGAAGTCCAGGCTGCCGCCGGGCTTGAAGTGCGGCCAGGAGAGCGAGAGCGCGTGCGGGTGCACCCGGGCGAAGTCCAGGTGCCAGCCCTCGGCGTGCTCGACCGGGCGCAGCGCCTCCTCGCGGTACTCGGCGATGAGGTCCATCATGCCGGTGGTGCCGGCGAGGGAGGCCGGGTCGAGGAACGGGTGGAAGAACTTGGCGAGGCCCGGCGCCTCCAGGTCCCAGTCGACGGTGAGGACGCGGAAGCCGTTGGCGGCGAGGATCCAGGCGGTGTTGGCGAGGGCCATGGTGCGGCCGGTGCCGCCCTTGTAGGAGTAGAAGGTGATGATCCGGCCGTGGCGGTCCTGTTCCGCGGCCTGCCGCTCGGCCTCGCGCTGGGCGGCGAGTTCGGCGGCGGTGAGGCCGCCGAGGCGGAGGTTCCTGGTGCGGTTGTCGCTCATCGGTTTCCTCGTCCTCCGGAGGGCGCCATCCCGTCATCGGGGTCATCGCCGTCGTCACGGTCGTCGCGGTCGGGGTCGTGGTCGTGGCCGAAGGGGTCCGGTCCGTAGGGCTCGACCCGGTGCCCGCCCTGATCTCCGTTCGTCCCGCCGGGCCCGCTCGGTCCGTTCGGCCCGGGCCCGCCCGGTCGGCGGAAGGCGTCCCGCAGGCTCGGGCGGGGCGCCGGCGGTTCCTCCGGTTCGGCTCTGGTGCGGCCCTCGAAGGCGTACTTGGCCTTCATCGCCGCCCGGGGCAGGGCGTCGTCGAAGTCCTCCAGGGTGTTCAGCCCGGTCGAGCGGATCGGGCCGGTCGCGCCGAGGAAACTGGGGCGGCTGGCCCGCCGGGTGATGCGCAGCGTCTGGTCGCTCAGCTCGACGAGTTCGCCGTCGTCGGTGTCGCAGTCGGGGTCGTCGGTGTTCCACGGCTCCAGGACGCTCACCCAGGTGGCGTCGCAGCGGTCGAAGCGGCGGACCAGTTCGCGGCGGCGCGGGTCGCGCAGCGCCCACCGGTCGAGCAGCAGCAGTCCGGGGGCCTCGGCGTTGCCCTCGATGATGGACTCGGCCTCGTCGTCGAACTCGTGCACGGTCGGCTGGAACCCCAACTGCCGTGCCAGGCGCACCGCGTGCTGCGCGATCGGCGACCCGGCCGGACGGTAGGGGTGCCAGTCGGTGCGCCGGGCGCCGTAGAAGTCCGGGTTGCGGTCCGACGGCACCTCGCCCTGGTGGTAGGAGAGTACGGAGATCCGCAGTTGCTTGGTCGGGGCGGTGACGTTGAACGCGCTGGGGAGGGTGCTGAAATCCAGCCGCCGCCCGACCGGGATCACCGTCTCCTCCGCCACCTGCACGATCCGCGCCGCGAGCCGGTGCACGGCCAGTTCGTAGGCGGAGCGGAAGTAGCTGAGCTTCATCAGCGCGTACAGGCCCTCGGTGGCGTAGTCGGGCCCGAAACTCGCGTGGTTGAACTGGAGTTCACTGGCCACCCGGGGCAGCCGGTAGCGGCTCATCGGCGCCCACAGCACCGGGACGATGCCGCTGGTGCGCTCCGCGTCGATGGTCGCCGGGTAGACCGGGCGCCGGGTGAAGGCGTGCCACTCCTGCCCGCACGGAACGCTGTTGAAGTACCTGGGTGAGTACAGCGGCACGAACACCCGGCAGGTCGACAACTCCTCGGACAGCCGTTCGGCCCACAACTCGCCCTGGTGCATGGACTCGTCCATGAACCCGACCGGCACCCCGGCCGGCACGGTGGTCAGTTGCAGCACGGCCTCGCAGAGGTCCCGGTACAGCTGCCGCACCCAGTGGTTCGGATCGCCGGCCCCCCGCGCGCCGGCCTTCGGAGTGTGCGCGTAGGAGAGGAAGAAGTACGGCCGGGCGTCGTCCTCGTCCCAGCCACGGTCGTTCACACGCGCCTCCCCCGGGCCCGTCGGCAACCTGGTTCCCGCAGCCCCCGTGCGGCGGGGCTTCAGTGTAGGAACGACTGACGCCGCAATGGAATAGCACAGCGGTCCGCACGAATTGACATGACCGAAACGAGGCCGCTGCCCTCCTTCCGTAGCAGTACCCTCGTTCCGGCCACCGCGAACGATCAGGAGGGCACCCATGGACCACCTCACCTGGCAGAGGTCCAGCTTCAGCGGCGACGGGTCCGATGCCGATGTCATCGAAATCGCCTCCGAGGGCGACTTCGTCTACATCCGCGAGTCCCACAACCCCGACCTCGTCGTCACCACCACCCGCGCCAAGCTCAACGCCTGGATCCTGGGTGCCAAGGACGGCGAGTTCGACCACTTCGTCGGGCTCTGACCGCCCTTGGCGGGCCCTGACCGCGCCCGGCGGGCGGGCTCCGTGCGTACGGAGCCCGCCCGGGGCGCCTCCCGGGGAGTGGCGTCTTCAGACCCGCCCGGCGCCCTGCCGCACTCCCCGGCGCACCCGCCTACGCGCCGGCCTCGACGAGCCACGGGTCGACGGGCACCCGGCAGGAGTTGAGGATGCCGGCGACCATCCGGTAGGTGCCGACCAGGGCCAGCAGCTCCAGCACCTGCGGCTCGCGGTGGCGGGCGACCAGCGCCTGCCAGGTCCGCGTCGACAGCGCGTTCCCGTCGTGCAGTTCGTCGACGGCCCGCAGCAGGGTGCGGTCGTCCTCGGCCCAGTCGGGGTGGTCCGGCCCGGCCGGGACGCGGGCGATCTCGGGCCCGGTCAGCCCGACGAGGGCGCCGAGCCGGGTGTGATGCCGCCACTCGTACGGCGAGCCGGAGCGGTGAGCGGTGCGCAGAATCGCCAACTCCCGTACGCGGGGCGGGAGCAGACCCTGGTTGAGCTGGGCGAGGTGGGGCGCCAGGTGGGCCAGCAGGTCCGGGTGGTGGCCGATGGTGGCGAGGACGTTGGGCACCGGGAAGCCCTCCAGCGGCCCGGCGTCGCCGCCGCCGAACAGCTGCCGGACGGTGCTCTCCAGGCCGCCGGCCAGGGCGAGGACGTCGCCGGCGACCTCGGCGGCGGGGCGCGGCGCCAGGCGGGGCGCCCCGTACTCGTCGAGGAGGACCATCAGGTCCAGTTCCCCGGGGGTGCCGTCGCCGTTGAGCTCGCGGTAGACGGCGCCGAGGTTGAGGACCAGCCGTTCGGCGTCGGCCAGGTCGGCGAGGCCGTCGAGGTCCAGCTCCCGGGCGGCCTCCAGCACGGGCTGGCCCGCCCGGTGAGCACGCATGGCGTGGTCGCGCACCCGCTCCAGGTAGGCGCGGAAGCGGCGCACCTCGGGCCTGCCGACGACCGGGCCGTGCCCGGGCACGATCGTCTCGACGTCGAGGCCGAGGATGAGGTCGCAGGCGGCGATCCAGCGGCCGATCGGGCCGCTGTGGATCACCGGGTGGCCGCCGACGAACAGCAGGTCCCCGGTGAACAGCACGCCGGCGTCCGGGACGTGGACGAGGACGTCGCCGTGGGTGTGGGCGGGGCCGGCCTCGATCAGCCGGACGGCACGGTGGCCGACGGTGAGCTCCAGTTCGCCGCTGAAGGTGCGGGTGGGCAGGGTCGGGGCGATGCCGACGAAGTCGAAGGCCTTCCGCATCCGCTGGACGACGCGCGGGAGCGGGAGGTCGCCCGGCGCGGCGAGCAGCTCGTGCAGGTGGTCCTCGCGCATGTCGGCCGCGGCGGCCTCGGAGGCCACGACCTCGGCCTGCGGGAGCAGTTGGTTGCCCCACCAGTGGTCGCCGTCGCTGTGGCTGTTGACCAGGGTGCCGATGGTGACGTCGGGCAGGGCCTCCTCGACGGCGGCGAGCAGATCCCGGGTCTGGGGGACGGTGAACAGGGTGTCGACGAGCAGCGCCTCGTCGCCGGAGACGATCAGCCCTGCGTTGCTGAGCCCCCAGGAACCGTCCGGTTGCAGGTAGGCGTAGGTGTCCTGGGCGATCTCGTGCAGGCCGAGGGAGTAGGGAACGGTCACGCTTGACCTCCGCGAAGGTGTACTTGAGTACGTATAGCTAGGTGTACTCCAGTCCCATTCGGTATTCAAGTACACTTGGTGCGTGACAGCGACGAATCGACGCGAGCAGCGCCGCACCGCGACTCGGGAGCGCCTGCTGGCCGCCGCCCTGGAACTGTTCGCCAGTCAGGGGTACGCGGCCACGACGTACGACCACATCGCCGAACGGGCGGACGTGGGGCGGCAGACGGCCTTCAACCACTTCGGCCGCAAGGAGGACTTCGTCGTCGCCTGGGTCCACCGGCGGCATGAGGTGCTGGACTCCCAGGGCGAGACGGGCGCGTCCGCCGTCGACACGCTGGCCGACGCGCTGCGCGCCCTCGCGGACCTCAACGAGCAGGAGTACGCGCTCGCCAAGGAGTTGCACGACAGCGGAGTGCTCCACTCCGCGTTCGGACTCGGCGCCACCACACCCCCGGCGCTCCTGAGCGCCGCCACCGGAGGATGGGAGCGGGGCGAGATCCGCCCGGAATTCACCCCCGAGACCATCGCCGACCTGGTCTTCGACGCCTACGTCACCACCCTGAGCCGCTGGCTGAGCGCCGGCGGAGAGCACTCCCTCACCGAAGCGCTGCTCACCAGGCTGGACATCCTCGCCGGCGGCTTCACGGCAGGCTGAGTCACATACGGGCGCGGGCCCGTTCGCCGAACGAGCCCGCGTGCCGGTGAGGATCAACCCCGGTGGCGCCTGAACTCGCGAAGGAGCGCGAGGAGGTTGATCAGCGTGCTGGTCGGAGCATTGCCGATGGAGACGAGGAGCTGGCCGTCCAGGACGGTCTCCCCGGGCTTCGCGGAGGGCCAGAGGAGCCCGAACTCGCGGCCTTCGGTCCGGAGTTCCACGATCAGCTCAGCGATCTGCTGCTTGGTGAGATGCCGGAGCGCGGGATCGGCCGGGTGGATCGGGTGAAGGGCGTTCACGCCGCGCCGTCCAGCTCGAACCAGACCCGCTTGCCCAGCTTCTGCGGCTCCGCACCCCAGCGGTGGGTGAGGCCCTCCACCAGCTGCAACCCCCGCCCCGATTCGGCGAGTTCGGTGGGCTTTCGGGGTTCGGGGAGCGTGGAGGATCGGTCGGCGACGGTGACCCGGAGGGTGCCGTTCGCGACGGCGGCGAAGACCGCAGGGGAGGTGGTCAGACCATGACGCCAGGCATTCACGATCAGTTCCACGAGCGCGAGTTCGGCGTCCGCGATGGCCGAGTCGGAGTACCCGGCGCACTCCATGACGTGGCGCAACGCCTCGCGGGAAACAGTGAGGGAGGGGGAGTTGAGGTGGGGGTCACACATGGGGATTCTCCCAGCGGTGCAAAGAGGTTGATGGATCGACTGTAGGGTCAACCACCACAATCCTGCAACACTCTCCGCATCTAGATCTACACTGTCCGTAGGTGACCACCCAGTCGGCCGAACCTCCACGCGAGAAGAGCACACACATGGGATTCAGGACCGCGATCAGCGAGCGGCAGCGGCGACTTGGCGATGAACTGCGGCGCCTCCGCAACAGTGCGGGCATGTCTCTGCCGGAGCTCGGCGAGCTGATCGGCATGAAGGGGCCAGCCGTCAGCCACACCGAGTCGGGCAGGCTTGGTATCAATCCTGAGCGGTTGACTCTCTGGCTTGACGCCTGCCATGCCAACGACCCCGAATACCGGGAGGGTCTACTCGCCATCAGTCAGAGCAACGGCAAGGGGTGGTGGACCGAATACCGGCACCATGTTCCGACTTCAGCACTTGATCTCGCCGAGTTGGAACACAGCGCTACCCGCCTGGACACGTACGAGACACTGCTGATCCCGGGCCTGCTCCAGACCAAGGCCTACAGCGAGATCATCCTCGACTACTCGGAGAAGACCGTCGGATTCCGGCAAGAGCGGCAACGAATCCTGAGCACCGAGAACAAGACGCCGTTCCACGCCGTGATCCACGAGGCGGCGCTACGAACGATGTACGGCGGACCAACCATCATGCGCGACCAGTTGAACCACCTGATCGAGGTCAGCAGACTGCCTCACATCACCATCCAGATCCTGCCGTTCGACTGCACTGTGTTCGCCTCAGCCGACACCCCGTTCATGCTGCTTCATGGCCAGCACTCCAAACTGGACACGGTCCTGATGGAACAGCCCCAGGGCTCACCGTTCCTTGGCGAGCCCGAAGCACTAGCCTCGTTTCGACGACAGTTCGAACGACTCAAGGGCATGGCACTCCCGCCCATGCCGGACAGTGCATCCGAACCGTCGCCCACACATCGCGACTCATGGGGCTTGCTCCAGCACATTCGTTACGCAGTACAAGGAAGGTAAGCATGGAACAGCTCAACTGGCAGAAGTCGAGCTTCAGTGGAGAGCAGACCAACTGCGTCGAAATCGCTGCCGACGGTGAGCTGGTCTACATCCGCGAGTCCGACGACCCTGCCCACATCGTCACCACCACCCGCACCAAGCTCCACGCCTGGATCTCCGGCGCCAAGGCCGGCGAGTTCGACCACTTCACCGCCTAGCCTCATCCCCCTCCCCCAAGGACGGCGACCATGCACCAGCTCAACTGGCAGAAGTCCAGCTTCAGCAGCGACCAGGCCAACTGCGTCGAAATCGCTTCTGCGGGTGAGTTGGTGTACATCCGCGAGTCCGACGACCCCACCACCATCGTCACCACCACCCGCGCCAAGCTCCACGCCTGGATCTCCGGTGCCAAGGCCGGCGAGTTCGACCACTTCACCGCCTGACCGAGTCATCCTCGCGCGCCCCCGGCGGTCGGCCGGGGGCGCGCGACACGTCATGCGCGAACTCGCCAGCCCCACCCCCCTCTCCCAGACAGGTGCCCCCCAACACCTGTCGCGCGCGGTTGGCGGTCCGACCATCACCCCACGTCAGATTAGTCAGTAGGTGCCCCTCGGTCGACGGCCCATCCGCCCGGCCCCGAAATCACTCGCGGCACGCCAGAACAACACGCCCCACGCCGTGCCGAAAGTTTGTACGGAAATGACCGAGAACACGTCCGGCCGAATCCCGTTCGATTGACCCTCGCAAAGGCCATCTGAATACTGATCGAGCACGACGCAACCGATACTCGTTGCGAAGCGGACTCCGATTCGACATTTCATCCGACTGAGGAGAATCCATGATCTCGAAAGCGAAGAAGGTCGTGCGCTCGATGGCCATGGCCTTCGCCGCAGCGGCCACGCTCACCGTGGCCGTGCCGTCCGGCAGCGCCTTCGCCATCGACCACGTCCCGTGTGACGGGAGCCGCAACGACTTCCTGAAGATCTGGTCGCACCTCGACGGCCGTGACAGCGTCGACTGCTACGCGAACGCGGGGACGATCGGCTTCGGCGGGTGGTGGGTCGACCGGATCTCCACGGGGAACAACGACCTGGTCTACTCCGACGCCAACGGCGACTCGGTGCGGATCAACCGCTGGACCGACATCACGTTCCCGAACCGCCCGCCGAGGGTCAACTCCATCCGAATCCTCTGACGAATCGGCGGAGCGGACCCCGAACGGAAATTCGCCCGGTCGCATCACCGAAATTCCCCGCACCACCTCGATCGCCGTCGAATTTTCCGTGACGTGAATTCGCTCCACCCCGGCTCACCGGCGCCGGCCACGCCCTCCAGGGTGTGGCCGGCACCGGCATGTGGTGTCACGGCCGCCCACCGAGCCCCAACTTCCGCACCCCGAACGGGGAGAAGACCATGTGCGCGGCCCAACCGTGGTGGATCAGCGCGATCTGCGAGGGCACCGGCATCACCGGGTGCAACTCCCTGCCCCGCGACCAGTTCGCGAGCAGGCCCTCCGTGGTGTCGACCGCCGAAACCACCATCGTCACCCGGATGTCCCCGTCGCCCCAGGTGTTCCACAGGGCCCATCCTTCGGGCCTGGCCTCGACCCCGAGGCGCGAGCACGCCTCCTCGTAGCCCTCCCCCATGCCCTCCGGCATGGCCCCGGGCCGCAGGATCGCCGCCCCGGCCAGCTTCACCTCGGGCCGATCCGCCTCCTCGCTGAGGCAGCCGTCCCCCGGGAAGTGGTAGTGCCGGATCTCCCGGGCCAGCGCGTTCACCGCCCGCTGCAAGCGCGTCGCGTCTTCCGCCTCGGGCTCGTACGACAGCCACCCCTCCGCCGACGCGGCGCCCGTCACAGCACGGGCAAGCCGCTCGATCTCCCTCAAGTACTCCAGCTCCGAAAGCTCAGGTCGCGTCACGCCGCCCAGTCTCACAGCGCTCCCCACCTGGGTCATCCCGGTTTCCAGCCCGGGCACCCCGAGCAGCCCCACTGCCGCAGCACTCTCCGGCCGCTGCCACCAACACCAACCGCCGGCCCGCGCTCCTGGCCCTTGTGCACAGGAAGTCGGCCGATCCGACTTCCTGTGCACAAAGCCCTGGAGCAACGTCGC
>NZ_JAFLNG010000949.1 GCF_017427025.1 Streptomyces sp. FH025 | reverse complement strand
CCGGCGGTCAGGCCCGGGCGGCCCAGGTAGCCGCGGGCGAGGCCGGGGCCGGCCAGGAAGAGCTCGCCGGTGACGCCGGTGGGCACCGGCCGCATGGCGGTGTCGAGGAGGTAGGCGCGGGTGGCGCCGCTGGGGCGGCCGATGGCCGGTGCGCCGCTGCCCGGGACGAGCGGACCGGTCCAGGTGGCGACGACGGTGGCCTCGGTGGGGCCGTAGGAGTTGATCATCCGTCGGCCGGGGGCCCAGGTGTCGACCAGGTCGGCCGGGCAGGCCTCCGCGCCGACGATCAGGGTGCGCAGGTCCGCAAGCGCCGCGGCCGTTCCGGGGTCGACGGTGGCCAGGGCGGCCGGGGGGATCAGGGTGTGGCTGATGCGGCGTTCGGCGAGGATCTCGGCCAGCCACTCGTCGACCAGCGGGCCCTCCTCCCCGGTGACCAGGACGGCTCCGGCGAGCAGGGAGATGCACAGTTCCAGGACGGAGGCGTCGAAGCTGGGCGAGGCGAACTGGAGCACCCGGTCGCCGGGGCCGACGGCGTACTGCTCGGCGGCGGCCGCCGCGAAGGAGGCGAGGCCACGGTGGGTCACCAGCACGCCCTTGGGCGTTCCGGTCGAGCCGGAGGTGTAGATGACGTACGCCGGGTGCCCGGGGGTGAGCGCGGTGGTGCGGTCGGCGTCGGTGGGCGGGGTCGGCGGGCCGTCGGCGGCCCACACCTCGGCCGGGTCGTCCAGCAGCAGGTGGACGCCCGCGTCGCGCACCATGAACTCCCGCCGGGACTCCGGGTAGTCCGGGTCGACCGGGAGGAAGGCGCCGCCGGCCTTGGCGACGGCGAGCTGCGCCACCACCATCGCGGCCGAGCGGGGCAGGGCGAGGGCGACGAGGTGCTCCGGCCCCACGCCGCGCCGGATGAGCTGGTGGGCCAGCCGGTTGGCCGCTCGGTCCACCTCGGCGTAGGTCAGTTCCAGATCGCCGTCGAGCAGTGCGGCGGCGTCGGGGGTGCGGGCCGCCTGGCGCTCGAACAGCTCGGACAGGGTCGCCTCGGGGACGGGGCGGAAGGCGCCGTGCGCGCGGTCCGACGGCTCGGCCGCGCCCAGGGGCAGTGCGCCGACGGCGCGGTCCGGGTCGTCGGCGACACCGGCCAGCAGGGTGGCGAGCTGGCCGGCCATCCGCTCGGCCGTGGCCGCCTCGAACAGGTCGGTGTTGTAGGTGAGCAGGCCGTGCAGCGCGCCGGAGTCGGCCTCGGCGAACTCCAGCACCAGGTCGAAGGCCGTCTGCGTGGTGTCGGTCTCGACGTCCGTGACGTCGAGGCCCGGCAGGTCGAGGTCGGCGGCCGGGGCGTTCTGCAGGACGACCAGGGCCTGGAAGAGCGGGCTGCGGCTGGTGTCGCGCACCGGCTGCACCTCGTCCACCACCCGCTCGAAGGGCACGTCCTGGTGGGCGAAGGCGTCCCGTACGGTCCCGCGCACCTCGTCGAGGAGCTCGGCGAAGGGCCGGTGGGGCTCGACCTGTGAGCGCAGCACCAGGGTGTTGACGAAGAAGCCGATGAGGTCGCGGGTCTCGGGGCGCTCGCGGCCGGCGGTGACGGTGCCGACGGCGATGTCCTGGTCGCCACTGAGCCGGGAGAGGTAGGCCTGGGCGGCGGCGACCAGGGTGGTGAACAGGGTGGCGCCGCGTTCCCGGCCGGCCCTCGCCAGCCGGCGGGCGGTGTCGGCGGGCAGTTCGAGGCGGGCGGTGGCCCCGTTGCTGGTGCGCACCGCGGGCCGGGGCCGGTCGGTGGGCGGGCGCAGCGGCACGATGCCCGCCAACTGCTGCTTCCAGTAGTCGAGTTGTTCGTCGGCGGCGGCGCCGGTGGTGCGCTGCCAGTGCGCGTAGTCGGCGTACTGCACCGGCAGCGGCGCGGGCTCGGATCCGTCGGGGTCGAGTTCGGCGCGGTAGAGGTGGGCGAGGTCGGTGAGCAGGACGCCGGTCGACCAGCCGTCGGTGACGATGTGGTGCAGGGTGAGCGCGAGCACGTGCTCGCCCTCGGCCAGCCGGACGAGCGCGGTGCGCAGCAGCGGCCCGCGGCGCAGGTCGAAGGGGCGGGCGCGTTCGGCGGCGAGCAGGCGGCGCAGCGTCTCCTCCCGGTCCGGCTCCGGGAGTTCGGCGAGGTCGTGCGCGGGCAGCGGCACGTCCTGGGGCGGGTGGATGTGCTGGACGCCGTGGCCGTCGACGCTGTCGAAGGTGGTGCGCAGCGACTCGTGCCGGGCGACCAGGGCGCTCAGGGCCGCGGCGAGGGCGTCGGTGTCCAGCGTGCCGCGCAGCCGCAGGGCGAGCGCGGTGACGTACTCGGCGCCGCCGGGCGCGAACTCCTCCAGGAACCAGAGGCGTTGCTGGGCGTACGAC
>NZ_JAFLNG010000948.1 GCF_017427025.1 Streptomyces sp. FH025 | reverse complement strand
CTGCGCACCGCGACGGAGCTGCGGGTGCCGGTGGTGCCGCAGGGGGCGCGGACGGGGTTGTCGGGGGCGGCGAACGCCGTGGACGGGTGCATCGTGCTGTCCATGGTGAAGCTGGACCGGATCCTGGAGATCGATCCGGTGAACCGCGTCGCGGTCGTGGAGCCGGGTGTGGTGAACGCCGAACTCTCGCGCGCGGTGGCCGAGTCGGGGCTCTACTACCCGCCGGACCCGTCCAGCTGGGAGTCCTGCACGATCGGCGGCAACATCGGTACCGGCGCGGGCGGGCTGTGCTGCGTGAAGTACGGCGTCACCAGCGAGTACGTACTCGGGCTGGACGTGGTGCTGGCCGACGGGCGGCTGCTGACCACCGGGCGCCGGACGGCCAAGGGCGTGGCCGGGTACGACCTGACCAGGCTGCTGGTCGGCTCGGAGGGCACGCTCGGCGTGGTGGTCCGGGCGGTGCTGGCGCTGCGGCCCGCGCCGGCCCCGCAGCTGGCGCTGGCGGCGGAGTTCCCGAGCGCGGACACGGCCGGAGCGGCGGTCTGCGAGGTGATGGCGCGCGGTCTGACCCCGTCCCTGATGGAGCTGATGGACGCGGTCTCGGTGCGGGCCGTCAACGAGCTGGGGCGGATGGGGCTGCCGGAGTCGACCCAGGCGCTGCTGCTGGTGGCCTTCGACGGGCCGGACCGGGAGGCCGAGCTGGCGCGGGTCGCGCGGCTGTGCCGGGAGGCCGGGGCGACGGAGGTGGTGCCGGCCGAGGACCAGGCGGAGTCCGACCTGCTGCTGGCCGCCCGGCGGCTGGCGCTGCCCGCGCTGGAGCGGCTGGGCACCACGATGATCGACGACGTGGCGGTGCCGCGCTCCCGGCTGGCCGAGATGCTGAACGGCGTCGCGGAGATCGCCGAGCGGAACGCGCTGACCATCGGGGTGGTCAGCCACGCCGGGGACGGCAACACCCACCCGATCGTGATCTTCGACGCCGCCGACCAGGAGCAGACGGTACGGGCGCAGCGCTCCTTCGACGAGATCATGGCTCTCGGGCTGGAGCTGGGCGGCACGATCACCGGGGAGCACGGGGTGGGGCTGCTCAAGCGGGACTGGCTGGCCCGTGAGCTGGGGCCGGTCGCGCTGGACCTGCAACGGCAGCTGAAGGCGGTCTTCGACCCGCTGGGAATCCTCAACCCGGGCAAGATGGTCTGATTTTCACCAGTCGGATTCACGTCACATCGTCAAGGTCCCCGAGATGGCGCATTTTCGGTACGACTGTCCGACGGTCTGTGAATGGCTGGAAAAGTCGACACGGAAGGGTGGTCGAACTTTCCCGGGGGCGCGTTCATGAATGGACTGCGCCGGGGTGGTGCGCCCGGCGGCTTGCGTGATGGTGAAGCGCCCGGTCCGGGAGGTCGGCACGTTGGTGTCTTCGGAGAAAAGTCGCAGCTCAGCGCCGCTGTGTCGATGCGCTCTCCGGGCTCGCCGCCGTTATGCGTGGCTCAGTCGGATATCACGCTAACGGGCGAAAATGGCCCCGTCGGCTGGTAATTTGTCGATTTGTTGCGGAAGTCTGTCTCCCGGCGTCGCAGTCAGCGGGTGGTCGTCCGGCCGGCGAACTCCCGCATCCCCAGGTTTGACCATTGCACGATGAACTGCTTCTTGGAGGCTCATATGGTTCGCTTCCGCCCCCGAAGGGTGGCCGGATCGCTGACCGGCTCCAACGCCGGCCGGGGCAACAAGAACATCGACGTCCTCCTCGTTCCGACCGTCAGCTGACCGCCCCGGGCACCACCGAAGGCGGGGGCGCCGGAGGTGGACGGCCGCGGGTGAGCTGAGCACCCGCGGAGAGCTCGAAGCGGTCGCCGGGCGGAACTCCGCCCGGTCGCGGATCAACGGAGCGAACGCACCGAACCTACCGAACCTACCGAACGCATCGAACAGATCAGAGGGACCGAAGAACAGAGCTCGACCGGCCAGCGGAAAGGGTCGCCGCGAAGCCGGCCTCGTGGGCGGTGCCGCCATCGGCACCGCCCACGAGTGCGTCCGGGCCCCGCCCACGTCACGTCCGAGTCCCGCCCGCATCCCGTCCGACCGGCCCGGATCCGTCCACCGAGGGCCCCCGCCCGGAGCCGTCGGCCCGCGGCGGTACGGTTGCGCTCCGACAACGCACCACGTGCCCGGGCCCGGAACGGACGGCCCGGACGGGGCGGACGACCGCGGCAATCGGAAGGAAGGGCGCGCGATGGCGGCGGAGGACGAGGGCCTGACCGGCCCGGACGGAGCCAGGCCTGCACCCGGGACGGCACCGGAGACGCGTCCGGCGCCACTGGACGAGCACCGGCCCGGGCGGCGGGCGAGCGGGTGGCAGAGCGAGCCGCTGGCCTCGCTGGCC
>NZ_JAFLNG010000947.1 GCF_017427025.1 Streptomyces sp. FH025 | reverse complement strand
GGGCGGGCGGCGAGGCGGGCGACGTCCGGTACGAGTGGCCGGTGACGGGCCAATCGACCCGGATTGGCCCTGTTCGGGTGGGCGGTCGGAGGCCCAGGATGACGGCATGAGCGACTTCCACCTGAACCCCGAGGCGCTGCGCCCCGAGAGCCGGATCGTCCACCCGCCGCTGGCCGAGGTCGTCGGCAGCCGTCCGATGGGCATCCCGCTGCACCAGAGCCACCTGTTCGCCTTCGAGACCAGCGACGCGCTCACCCAGGCCCACGCCGGACCGGGTGAGGCGTTCTTCTACAACCGCTTCGGCAACCCGACGATCCGCTCGCTGGAGGACGCCGTCGCCGACCTGGAGGGCGGGGTCGGGGCGCTGGCCACCGCCTCCGGCATGGGCGCGATCAACACCGTGCTGCTCGCCCTGCTGCGCTCCGGCGACCACGTGATCGCCCAGCGCAGCCTCTACGGCGGCACGTTCGCGATGCTGGCCGACCTCGCGGAGCGGTGGGGCGTCGAGGTCACCCACGTGCGGGGCGACGACCCGGGCGAGGTCACGGCCGCGCTGCGGCCCAACACCCGGCTGCTGCACCTGGAGACGGTCTCCAACCCGATGACCCGGGTCACCGACCTGCCCGGGCTGATCGGAGTCGCCAAGCGGGCGGGGGTGCTGAGCGTGGTCGACAACACCTTCGCCACCCCGCTGCTGTGCCGGCCGATCGAGCACGGCGCGGACGTGGTCGTCCACTCGGCCACCAAGTACCTGGGCGGGCACTCGGACGTCCTCGCCGGGCTCGCCGTCTTCGCCGACGCCGAACTCCACCGGAAGGTCTGGCACTACGCGACCGAACTCGGCGCCAGCGCCAACCCGTTCGCCGCCTGGCTGGCCCTGCGCGGCCTCCAGACCCTGGCCCTGCGGATGCGCCGCCACTGCGACACCGCCCTCGACCTGGCCACCCGGCTGACGGCCCACCCGGCCGTCACCGCCGTCCACTACCCGGGCCTGCCCTCCCACCCGGACCACGAACTCGCCCGCCGCCTGCTGCCCGAGGGCCACGGCGGCGTGCTCGCCTTCGACCTGGCCGGCGGGCGCGAGGCGGCCCGCACCTTCACCGAGTCGGTGCGGCTGGCGTCCCTGGCCCCTTCGCTCGGCGGCGTCCACACCCTGGTGCTGCACCCGGCCAGCACCTCGCACCGACAGCTGTCGGACGAGGAGCTGGCGGCGGCGGGCATCGGCCCGGGCACGGTCCGGGTCGCGGTGGGCGTCGAGCACCCGGAGGACCTGTGGGCCGACGTGGAGCGGGCGCTGGCGAAGCTGTGAGCCCGGCCCGCGTCAGCGGGCCTTGGGGCGGGCCGCGAGGAGAGCGATGTCGTCCTCGGCGGCCGCGGGGCCCGGGGTCGGGGCGAGGGAGTGGAGCGTGGCGTCGAGGAGGTCGTCGAGGTCGCCGGTGGCGGGGAGCCTGAGGGCGGCGAGACGCTCCAGGGAGGTGTCGATGTCCTCGCCGCGCCGTTCGACCAGACCGTCGGTGTAGAGGAGCAGGGTCTGCTCGGCGTCGAGCGGGTGGGTGGCCTGCTCGTAGCCGCCGAAGCCGGTGCCGAGCGGTGGGCCGGTCGGGACGCGCAGCAGTTCGGTGGGCCGGTCCGGGGTGATCAGGGCGGGCGGCAGGTGGCCCGCGCTGGAGAGGGTCCACCGGCCGCGGCTCGGGTCGGCGAGGACCAGCAGGCAGGTCGCGGGGCGGGCTGAGTCGTCGGCGGAGATGACGGTGTCGAGCTGGCGCAGGATGCGGTGCGGGGGCAGGTCCATCCCGGCGATGTCGCGCAGCGCCGAGCGGTAGTGGCTCATGTCGACGGCGGCCTCGACGCCGTGCCCCATGACGTCGCCCATGGCGAGCAGGGTGCGGCCGAAGGGCAGGCGGACCGTCTCGTACCAGTCGCCGCCGACCACCGAGCTGCTGCCGGAGGGCAGGTAGCGGGAGGCGAGGGCGAGGTTCTGGTGCGGGTTGCCGGGCTCGCTGAGCAGGGCGCGCTGGAGTTCCAGGGCTATGCCCTGGGAGTGTCCGTAGCGGCGGGCGTGGTCGATACCGGTGGCGGTGCGCGCGGCGAGGGAGCCGAGCAGCGCGGCGTCGTCGGGGGTGTAGGCCGGGGCGGCGCCGGTCCGGCCGAGGGTGAGCAGTCCGACGAGGTGGCCGTGGGCGGTCAGCGGCAGCACGAGCAGGGAGTCGACGGCGGCGGGGCAGGCGTCCTCGGGGCCCGGCTCGGTGAGCACGGCGACCCCTGTGGCGAGGCTGCGGGCGGCGGCCGAGCCCTCCCGGTGGCGGACGGACTCGCCGGGGCGGGGCAGGTCCGCGAGGGCGGCCTCCAGCGTGGGCACGGCCCGTACGGCGGCGCGGCGCAGG
>NZ_JAFLNG010000946.1 GCF_017427025.1 Streptomyces sp. FH025 | reverse complement strand
CGCGGGTCTACCGGCCGTCACGGGCGCGGATCGAGCGGCCGCCACAAGCGCGGGTCTACCGGCCGCTACAGACGCGGGTCGACCGGCTCGGACTCCAGCGCCAGCACCGCGAACACCGGCTCGTGCACCCGCCACAGCGGCTCCCCGGCCGCCAGCCGGTCCAGCGCCTCCAGGCCGAGCGCGTACTCGCGCAGCGCCAGCGAACGCTTGTGGCCCAGCGAGCGCAGGCGCAGCCGGTCCAGGTGCTCGGTGTAGTCCGGACCGTAGATGATCCGCAGGTACTCCCGGCCGCGCACCTTCACCCCCGGCTGGACCAGCCCGCCCGGACGGCCCTCACCACGCGAGGTGCGCACCACCGAGGCCAGCGGCTTGACCACCATGCCCTCGCCGCCCGCCCCGGTCAGCTCCTCCCACCAGGCGGTGGCGGCGGCCACCGAGGCCTCGTCCTCGGTGTCCACCAGGACCCGGCCGGTGCGGTGCAGCACCGGCTCCTCGCCGTCGTCGGCCGCCACCAGGCGGTCGATCCAGGCCAGGTGCTCGTCGTGCGGGCGCACCGCGAGGTTCGCGCCCTCGGCGGCCAGCACCTGGAACGGCGCGAGCCGGATGCCCGACAGGCCCTCGGTCGGCCAGCAGTAGCGCCGGTACGCCTCGGTGAAGGCCTGCGCGTCGGCGGCCCGGCGGTGCTGGCGGGCGGTCAGCTCGGCCAGGTCCAGCCCGCGCCCGGCCGCCCGTCGCAGCGCGGAGAGCGCCTCGGGCAGGGCGGCCCCGGCGGCCGCGCCGACCGCCGCGTACTGACGGCGCAGCAACTCCACCGCCTTCAGCGACCAGGGCATCAGCTCGGCGTCCAGCAGCAGCCAGTCGGTGCCCAACTCCTCGAAAAGCCCGGCGCGTTCGGCGGCCGAACGGACCCGGCCGAGCACCGCGGCGGTCAGCTCCTCGTCGGTGAGGAAGGCCCGGCCGGTGCGGGTCCAGATCGCGCCCGGGCCGGCCACCCCGAAGCGCCGGTCCAGCGCGGCGTCGTCCCGGGCGACCAGCAGCACCGCGCGCGAGCCCATGTGCTTCTCCTCGCAGACCAGGTGCCGGACGCCATCCGCGCGGTAGGCGCGGAAGGCCTCCTCCGGGTGCTCCAGGTAGCCGTCCCGGCCGGAGGTCGGGCTCGGCGCCATGGTCGGCGGCAGGTAGGCGAGCAGCCTCGGGTCCAGTGCGAAGCGGCTCATCACCTCCAGCGCGGCCGCCGCGTTCTCCTCCCGGACGGCGACCCGCCCGTGCAGGCCGGTCTCGACGATCCGGCGCCCGGCCACGTCGGCGAGGTCCAGCGGACGGCCCTCGCGGGCGCCCGGCGCGTCGGTGAGCAACGGGCGCACCGGCGCGTACCACTCCCGCTCGGCCTCGACGCTCACCAGCTCGCGCTCCGGGTAGCGCAGCGCGGTCAGGCTGCCGCCGAAGACGCAGCCGGTGTCCAGGCAGATGGTGTTGTTGACGAAGCTCGCGGTCGGCACCGGGGTGTGGCCGTAGACCACCAGGGCCCGGCCCCGGTACTCCTCGGCCCACGGGTAGCGCACCGGCAGGCCGTACTCGTCGGTCTCGCCGGTGGTCTCCCCGTACAGCGCGTGCGAGCGGACCCGGCCGGAGGCGCGGCCGTGGTACTTCTCCGGCAGGCCGGCGTGGCAGACCACCAGGGCGCCGCCGTCCAGCAGGTAGTGGCTGACCAGGCCGCGCATGAAGGCGCGCGCCTCGGCCCGGAACTCCTCCGTCTCCCCGGCCAGCTGGTCCAGCGACTCCTGGAGGCCGTAGGCGACGGTGACCTTCTTGCCGTCCAGCGCCCGGCCGAGCTTGTTCTCGTGGTTGCCGGGCACGCAGAGCGCGTGACCGGCCGCCACCATGCCCATCACCAGGCGCAGCACGCCCGGGGTGTCGGGGCCGCGGTCGACCAGGTCGCCGACGAAGACGGCGGTACGGCCCCCGGGGTGGACGGCGTCCACCGGGCGGCCCTCGGCGTCCCGGGTGAGGGTGTAGTCGAGGCGGGTCAGCAGGGTCTCCAGCTCGGAGCGGCAGCCGTGGATGTCGCCCACGATGTCGAACGGGCCGGTGAGGTGGCGCAGGTCGTTGTAGCGCTTCTCCAGCTCGATCTCGGCGGCCGCCACCTCGGCCTCGCCGCGCAGGATGTGCACCTTGCGGAAGCCCTCGCGCTCCAGGCCGCGCAGGGAGCGGCGCAGCTCGCGGTGCTGGCGCGGGACGACGTGGGCGGGCAGCTGGCGGTCGGGGCGGGCGCGGTTGCGCTCGGCGCACACGCCCGGCGGGACGTCCAGCACGATCGCGATCGGCAGGACGTCGTGCTCGCGGGCGATCGCGACCAGCTGCCCGCGGGCCTCCGGCTGGACGTTGGTGGCG
>NZ_JAFLNG010000945.1 GCF_017427025.1 Streptomyces sp. FH025 | reverse complement strand
CGCCCGGATCGCCGACGGCACCTTCAACGAGCCCGCCGACATGCAGAGCGCCGTCGACGCCCTGAAGGCGCAGAACGTCAGCGTCATCGAACTCGACACCCTGCTCTCCAACTGGCTCACCGACGCCGAGTTCGCCGCCCACATGGCCGAGGTGAAGACCTTCACCGGCCTGGCGCACGCCGCCGGCCTCAAGGTCGTCATGTACTACCCGTCGCTGGAGCTGATCTCCCCCGGCGGCGAGAAGGGCCGCTCCTTCTACAAGAACGACCAGGGCAAGAACTGGGTCCAGCGCGACCTCGCCGGCAAGCCCAACGTGTTCTACGGCAGCGTGGTGGTCTGGGTCGACCCGGGCGACGAGAGCGTCTGGCTCAGCCCCAACTCGCCCTGGCGGGACTACTACCTCAAGCGGATCAAGGGCGTCGCCGCGACCGGCGTGGACGGCATCTGGCCGGACGTGCCGATCTACTTCGACGGCGTGCTCTCCTGGTGCGACGCCTCCACCTGGGGCGCGGCCGCCTTCAAGGCCGACACCGGCCTCGCACTGCCCACCGCCGCGAACTACGCCGACCCGGTCTTCCGCCGCTACGTCGAGTGGCGCCACCGCAACCTGCTCCAGTTCCAGCTGGACATCGCCGCCGCAGGCCGCTCCGTCAACCCCGACCTGGTCACCTTCGTCGAGACCGTCTCGATGGACTACCGCTACGCCACCTCGATCGGCCTGGACGGCGGCTACCTGCGCCTGGCCGACGGCGCGGTCAGCCAGGTCTGGGAGGTGGACATCCTCGGCAACTACGACGGCATGCGGCACGCCACCGCCTCCGACTGGACCTGCCTGATCTCGATGTACAAGTACGCCCGCGCCGCCAGCGGCACCAAGCCCGCCTGGGCGTTCTCCTACGGATGGCAGCCGGACGACGCGTCGCTCGTCATGTCCCAGCTGATCGCGGCGGGCTGCAACCCGTACGAGGTGAAGACCCCGTACAAGAACGACACCGTGGACGCGGCGATGCGCGCCCGGATGTACCGCTTCGTCCAGGTCAACCAGGAGAAGCTCTACGACGCCAGCTCCGCCGCCCAGGTCGGCGTCTACCACTCCGCCCCCTCCCGGGACTACGTCTCCCCGGGCGAGGGCAACGGGATGTACGTCAACGCCACGGCCCCGGCCGGGATCACCGACTGGTGGGGCGGCGACGACCCGCAGATGAGCGCCGCCTCGCTCCCCTGGCTCGGTGAGTTCCGGGGCGCGGTCAAGGCGCTGGTCTACGCCCACATCCCCTTCGACACCGTGCCCAGCCCCGGCCTGAGCGCCGCCGACCTGACCCGCTTCAAAGTGCTGCTCCTGCCCAACCTCCAGGCGGTCTCGGACGCCGAGGCGGCCGTGCTGCGCGGCTTCGTCGCGGGCGGCGGAACGGTCGTCATCACCGGCCCCGCACCCACCGCGCTGGACGAACTGGGCGGCGCCCGCGCCGAGTTCGCCCTCTCCGACGTGCTCGGCCTGCGCAAGGCCGACCCGCTGCCCGCCACCAAGCGGAACTCCTTCGGCAGCGGCACCTGCTGGTACGTCAAGACCCTGCCGGGGCTGAGCTACCTGACCGGGACCGACCAGGCCTCGGCCGACCAACTGCTCACCGCCGTACGGCAGTCCGCGCCGCCGGCGGTGACCCTGGCCGGGGACCAGCGGATCTTCCTGGACGCCCGACGGCTCGGCGGCGACACCATCGCCCACCTGGTGAACTTCACCAACTTCGGCGACACCCCGGCCAACTTCCGCACCACACCCGCCAACTGCACGCTCTCCTACGCCCTCCCGGCCGGGGCGAGCGTCACCGCCGTCACCGTCGCCAGCCCGGACGGCGCCGACCCGTCTCCCAAACCCGTCCCGTACACCGTGACCGGTACGACCGTCAGCGTGCCGCTGACCGTCACCCAGTACTCGGTGGTGACGATCAGCGCCGGGTAGGGCGCGCCCCGGAGCACCCGTGCAACCGACCTGCGGGCAGCGCCGGTTGCACGGGCGGCTCGCCCGGTCCGGCCGAAATCGGATACGGCAGACGGCCCGGGCCCCACCGAGGACCGTCCGTCATCGAACAGGCTCTCGCGCCTTTTCACCCCAGCGGCCCCCCCTTCGATCAGGATGCTGGCCAGGACACACCATCTCGAATTCCCGTACGAACTAAGGAATTCGAGCATCGGCTCGCCCGGCGCGCTTTTCCGCCAATTCTTCGCACACGTAGCTGTCGGGCAGCCACGGCGGGTAGTTTTGAGCTGCCCGCCGAGTGGACGCGCCGACGGGACCGGAGCAGCGCATCGCGCTCCGCCCTTTCCACGGCCCCGTCCGCCCGGACGTGTTCGACCGAAGGATGTCACGTCATGCTCATCGTTCGCAGGGTGCT
>NZ_JAFLNG010000944.1 GCF_017427025.1 Streptomyces sp. FH025 | reverse complement strand
GCCGTGCAGGACCGCTTCGGCGAGGTCGGCGGTGGCGTAGTCGCAGAATTCGTGGGCGGCCGTGCGGACGAGCTCCTCCGCAGTGCGCCGGACGTCCAGGGTCGTGCCGATCGCCACGCTCGCTTCGTACAGCAGCCTGAGCCGGCTGCGGGCGACCTCGGCCTTGCCCGCGAGGGCGCGCAGCTCGGTGGAGTCGCGCAGGGTGGTGACGCTGCCCGGTGGGCCTCCCCTGCTGTCGGTGGGGCGGTTGTTGACGGCCAGCAGGCGGTCGCCGACGGGGATCACCTCGTCGGTGACCGTGCGGTCGGAGAGCAGCAGTTCGGCCGTGCGGGGGGCGAGGCCGAGGTCGGCGACGGTGCGCCCCTCCGCGTCGGCGGGCAGATCGAGCAGTCGGCGCGCCTCGTCGTTGGCGAGCAGGATCCGGCCGTCGCCGCTGACGATGGCCACGCCCTCGCGCACCGCGTGCAGCACCGCGTCGTGGTGCTCGTACATCCGGGTCATCTCTTCCGGCCCGAGGCCGTGGGTCTGCCGCATGAGACGCCTGCCCACCAGCGCCGTACCGGCCGTGGCCAGGCCGAGCGCGGCGGCACCGGCGCCCAGGATGACCGGCAGCTGGCGGTTGAAGGCGCTGCTCACATTGGCGACCTTCATCCCGGACGAGACGATGCCCACGACCGCGCCGTGGGAGTCCTCCACCGGGACGACCGCCTGGTACTCGTAGCCGAGCGGGCCGTGCACCTGTTCGATGGTGACCCGGCCGTGGAGCGACGGCTCGATGGTGCCGATGAACCTCTTGCCGATCTGCGCCGGATCGGGGTGGGTGTAGCGGGTGCCGTTGCGGTCGGTCACCACGATGAAGTCGACCCCGGCGTCCTTGCGGGCCGCTTCGGTCAGCGGCTGGAGCACCGCGCTGGGGTCGGGGCCCTGCATCGCCGCCACCAGGCCGGGGCTGTGGGCGAACGCCTCGGCCGCGGCGAGCGTGCGGTCGCGCGCCGCGTCGAACCGGTCGGTGCGGGACTGGATCAGCAGCACGACGACGGCCGTCACCACGAGCAGCAGCACGATCAGCACCTGCATGATGAACATCTGGCCGGCGACGCTGTGGGCGCTCATCACCGACCGCAGGCGTTGCGCCGACTGCCCCTGCGGCACTGAGCCTGGGTCTCGCCGCTCACGGCGGCTACCCGATCGACGCAGCGGCAGCCTGGAGGAGCGGCCCGTGTCTCTGGCCATACACCCATGATCTACCGCAGTCCTGGCACAAGCGGGGCACACTACGCTGATGGGGGCGAAGCGGGGGTGGAAGCGCGGTGCGCCGCGGCTCGGTCGGCGCCCGATCGCTTCGGCGCCGGGCGTGCCGGTGAGCCCACGACGACGCTCCGACGCCGTCCGCGGCCTCGAAACGTGAGCCCGGTTACATCACTCCGGGTGTCTACGACGTTCGACCGTAGACACGAGCCCCTGTTCTGCGAGCCGACGGGCCCCGCGCGGGGCTCTCCTACTGCCCGGTGTCGTACTCGGGGACCTTTGTCCCCCGTTCGGGTGCCCCTAAGAATGGGCGGGTCCAACCGTGCCACCGGCCCCACGACCGGGCGCGCTCTTCGATGTGGCTCCGAGGCGGGTCCACCCGATCCGATACCGCTGTCGGCCCGCGCCCGGCCGGTTGACCCGAACCCACGGAAGAAGGATCCCGATGTCCGCACCCGTCCTTCTCGCAGGTGTCGCGGCCCGTGGTGCCCCGGCCGCCGTGGCCGGCCACGTCACCGCCTTCCTGGACTACTTCGCCGGGGTCTTCACCCTGCTCGCGCTGACCGCGGCGGTCGTGTTCGGGCTGGCCGCCACCGACCGCCTGGTCCTGACGCCGCGGTTGCGGGTGGCCGTCCAATCGGTGCACCGGGCGACCGCCGTCGCGGCGCTCGGGTTCCTGGCCGTCCACATCGCGGTCAAGGTCTTCGAACACCACGAGGACCCGATGGGCACGGTCCTCCCCTTCACCGGCGGGACCGCCGTGGCGGTGGGCCTGGGAACCGTCGCAGCCGACCTGCTCGTCCTGGTCGCGGCGACGGGCGCGTTCCGCGGACGCTTCGCGGGCAGTCGACACGCCTGGCTCTGGCGTGTGACGCACGCGAGCGCGTACGCCTGCTGGCCGATCGCGCTGGTCCACGGTCTGAGCGCCGGACGCGCCGCGCATGCCTGGGTCCTGTGGGGCTACGGGCTGTGTGCGGCGCTGATCGCCCTCGCCCTGTTGGTGCGAACCCTCTCCTGGCTGGGCCACCACCAGACCGTCACCCGGCACCGGCGTCGCTCGAAGGCCCGGGCCGGCGCACCGCTCCCGGCCGGACCGGCCGTCGCCCCCACCGCCTCGGCACGGCACGGTGGCGCTCCGCCGGCCG
>NZ_JAFLNG010000943.1 GCF_017427025.1 Streptomyces sp. FH025 | reverse complement strand
GCTGTTACAGCGGGAATGTGACAGTGCGGAGGCGACAGATGGGGGCGGACCGGGTCGTGGGGGGCGGTGTGACGGACGACGGCGGTGTGACAGGCGACGGCGATGTGACGGCCGACGGCCATGTGGTGGCCGACGAGGTGCGGCTGACGGTGGACGAGCTGGCGGCACGGGCCGGGGTGACCGTGCGGACGGTGCGGTTCTACGGGACGAAGGGGCTGCTGCCGCCGCCGGAGCTGGGGCCCCGTCGGGTGGGCCTGTACGGGGCTGCGCACCTGGACCGGCTGGGACTGATCGAGGAGTTGCAGCGGCAGGGGCTGACGCTGGCCGCGATCGAGCGCTACCTGGCCCGGCTGCCGGAGGACAGCACGCCGCTGGACCTGGCGATCCACCGCGCGCTGGTGGCCTCCTGGACGCCCGAGGCGGTCGAGGAGCTGGGCCGGGCGCAGCTTGAGCGCCGGGCCGGGCAGGGACTGTCGGAGGAGCAGGTGGAGCGTCTGGCCGCGATGGGGGCGCTGGAGCGCACCGAGGACCCGGAAGTGTTCCGGGTGGACCCGGGCCTGCTGCCGCTGGGCGTGCGGGTCCTGGACGTACCGATCCCGCTGGAGACGCTGCTGGCCGCCCGGGCGGTGGTGCTGGAGCACAGCCGGGCCACGGCCCGGGAGTTGCAGCGGCTGTTCCGGGAGACGGTGTGGAAGCCGTACCGGGAGAGCGAGCCAGCCCCGGAGGAACTGGCCCGGATGAAGGCGCTGACCGACCACATCCAGCCGATGGTCGCGCAGGCACTGGTCACCGCGTTCCAGCGGTCGCTGCGGGAGGAGCTGGGTGAGGCCGTGCGGGGCACGGCCTCACCCGACACCACGGAGAACCGCTAGGCGCGTCACTCAGCCCGCGAGGTCCGTGGAAGCCGTGGCAGCCGTGGAGTCCCCAGAGCCCGCAGAGCCCGTGACAGCCGTGGAGCCCGCGGCAGCCGTGGAGTCCGTGAAGGTCCGCCCCTCCGCCGCGATCCGCTCCAGCAGCGCCGGCGGCGCGAACCGCTCGCCGTACGCGGCGGCGAGTTCGCGGGCGCGGGCCGCGAAGCCGGCCGGGCCGCCCTCGTAGCCGTTGATGTACTGGAACACGCCGCCCGTCCAGGCCGGGAAGCCGATGCCCAGGATCGAGCCCACGTTGGCGTCGGCGACCGAGGTCAGCACGCCCTCCTCCAGGCAGCGCACCGAGTCCAGCGCCTCGCTGAACAGCATCCGCTCCTTGAGGTCCTCGAACGGCACGTCGGCCGGGTCCCCGCCGTCGGCACGCGAGAAGTGCTCCAGCAGCCCGGGCCAGAGCCGGCCGCGTCGGCCGTCCTCGCCGTACTCGTAGAAACCCGCGCCACCGCTGCGCCCGGGGCGGCCGAACTCGTCGACCATCCGGTCGATCACCGCGTCCGCCGGGTGCGGCGTCCAGCTGCCGCCGACGGCCTCGACCGAGCGCCGGTACTCGTCGCGGATCTTGCGCGGCAGGGTGAGGGTGAGCTCGTCCATCAGGGAGAGCACCTTGGCGGGGTAGCCGGCCTGGGCGGCGGCCTGCTCGACGGAGGCGGGGTGGATGCCCTCGCCGACCATGGCCACGCCCTCGTTGATGAACTGGCCGATCACCCGGGAGGTGAAGAAGCCGCGCGAGTCGTTGACCACGATCGGCGTCCTGTCGATCTGCCGGACCAGGGCGAAGGCCCGGGCGAGCGCCTCGTCGCCGGTCTGCGGGCCGCGGATGATCTCGACCAGGCGCATCTTGTCGACCGGCGAGAAGAAGTGCAGGCCGATGAAGTCGCGGGTGCGCTGGACGCCTTCGGCGAGCAGGCCGATCGGCAGGGTGGAGGTGTTGGAGCAGAGCAGCGCGTCGGGGGCGACGACGCCTTCGACCTCCTGGAACACCTTGTGCTTGAGCTCGGTGTTCTCGAAGACGGCCTCGATGACCGCGTCGCAGTCGGCCAGGTCGGCGGCCTCGGCGGTGGGGGTGATCCGGGCGAGCAGGGCGTCGCGCTTGGCCTCGGTGGAGCGGCCGCGGGCGATGGCCTTGTTCAACAGCCCCTCGGAGTAGGCCTTTCCGCGTTCGGCGGCCTCGACGCTCACGTCCTTGAGCATGACGTCGATGCCGGCCTTGGCGCAGGCGTAGGCGATGCCGGCGCCCATCATCCCGGCGCCGAGCACGGCGACCTTGCGGACCGTCCGCTTCTCGACGTCCTTCGGGCGCCCGGCACCGGAGTTGACCGCCAGCATGTCGAAGAACAGCGCCTGGATCATGTTCTTGCTGGTCTGCCCGCAGGCCAGCTCGGTGAAGTAGCGGGCCTCGATGACCATCGCGGTGTCGACGTCGACCTGGGCGCTCTCCACCGCGGCGGCCAGCACGTTGCGCGGGGCC
>NZ_JAFLNG010000942.1 GCF_017427025.1 Streptomyces sp. FH025 | reverse complement strand
CTGCGGCGGGCTGAGCAGGAAGGAGGTCGCCTCCACCGGCCCCGGCGCGGGCTTCGCCGCCCCGGCCGGGTTGGCCACGACCGGCCGCCCGTACACCTCCTCGTACTGCCGGACCACCTCGTTGACGGGCAGCGCGGGCCACAGCGTGCTGGCGCCCGAGTCCCGGGCGATCACCAGTCGCGCCTCACCCGAGCCGCCCGAGCCGTGGGCCGCACCGGAGGCCGTCCCGGCGGCCGCGTCGCCGGGCGGCACCGCCCAGCAGACGAAGCCCAGGTCGAACTCCCTGACCCGCACCTCGCGCCGCTGCCCGTGCGGCACGCCGCCGTTGATCCACTCCTCGGCGAGCTCATGCGCCTGCGCGTACGTCACCACGCCCGGTTCACCCCTGTCCGCATCCTCTTCGTCCCCCGCTCCACCCGCACCACGACGCCCACTCCGGTCAGCCCACCGGGACGGCCCGGGCGAACCCGCCGTCCACCATCAGCTCGGCGACCGTCTCCAGCTCCGGCGGGCTGCCGGCCAGCCGCAGCAGGAAGGCGTCGAAGTCCTCCCCGCAGGGCAGCAGCAGCCGGGCGCAGCGGTCCTCCGGGGCCTCCGGCGCGCCGGTGTCGCGGGCGTCGTCGTACAGGTGGAACCAGACCGAGCCGGTCCGGTCGCCGCGCACCTTGAGCGCGACGATGCCGCCCTGCGCGTAGGCGATGCCCAGGTAGTCCTTGGTGAGGTGGTCGCGCAGGCACTTGTTGGCGTACACGACGTCCTCGGTGCCGTACTCCTCGGTGAGGGTGAGGAACGGCTGGTCGAGCAGCAGGCCCAGCTCGGTGTCCAGCGCCACGCCGACCGGGGCGCGGCCGCCGCCCAGCTTGAGGAAGGTGCGGTAGGCGCCGGGCAGCCCGTAGCCGAGGCGCTCCTCGGCGCGCTGCACCAGGTCCTCGGGGACGCCGATCGGGTCGCCGCCGTCCTTGGCCAGCGAGAAGTGGACGGGCCGGCGCTCCTGCAGCGGGCGGGTGCCGCGGCGGGTGTGGTCGGCGGGCGAGACGGCCAGGCCGCCGTGGTGCCGCAGCAGGGCCTTGACCTCGACCGGGACGAGTTCCATCCGGCGCCAGCCGGGGGCGGCCCGGCCGACCGCGTGGTGCCAGGTCCAGCCGGGCGGGGTGGCCACGGCGGTCTCCAGGTCGGCCCAGAGCGGGTGGCCCTGGGTGAACAGCGCGGCGTTGGCCGAGACGTAGTCGGTCAGCCGCAGTTCGTCCACGCCGAAGCCCTCCGGCGGGTCGGCGACCTCGGCCGCCGCGGCGGCGTACGGGCCGAAGTCCGGGTATCCGGACTCGTCCACCCGGACCCCGGCGGGGTGTCGCTCCGCACGGACCGGGTCCGGGAACTGCACCACCTGACCTGCGTACGCCGCGTTCGGTGCGGCGGCGACGCCGGGCCGACCTGTCGTCATCTGGGAGCCCCCACTGGCTGCTGCAAATTCTCGGTGCGCTTGCTGGGCACCAGCCTAGGGCCTGCCTTCGAACTCCCGCCCTGCGGGCGGACGACGGGGGGAACGACGGGAGTTCGAGGACGGGCCCCGGGGTTCGCCCTCTCCCGCCCGGCCGAGCCGCTCGTGCGCGCGCTCCTCCCGGGCGCCGCGGTCGCCGATCAGCCGTACGGCGTCGGCGAGTTCGTCGTCGTCGGTGCGGGCCGCCCCGGCGCCGGGGCGGTGATGCGCCCGCCCCGCGGCCTCAACGTCCGGCGCGGGTACCGGAGTCGGCCCCTCCGGCAGGTGTCCGAACGGCCGCTCTCGTACGGGTGTTCGCCCATCCCGCACCCCGGTTGTGCACTTGTCGGACCCGGATGACAGGCTTGCCCCGGACAGGCAGGAACCGACAGGAACCGGACCGCCAGGAACGAGCAGGAGGACGACGGATGACCACCGGTGAGCCGGCGGGCCCGCCCGTGCTGCGCCACCACCGCGACAGCCTGCTGCCGGCCGTCGCCGCCGCGCTGTCGCTCAAGGGCGGCGAGGTGCACACCCTGGCCGGCGACAAGGACGACCGGCGCCCGGTCCTGCACGCGCTGGTCGGCGACTTCCTGGACACCCTGCCCGTCGAGGCCCGCGAGCGGTTCACCGGCCGCTGTCCGGAGGCCGTCCTGCTCTCCCAGTACCTGACCACGGTCGACGGCAAGCGCTCCAAGCGCGCGGCCCGCAAGCCGATGAGCCTGCACGAGGCCCGCAAGGCGCTCAAGGGCGCCCGGATGACGACCGTCCGGATCCGCGAGGAGGGCGACCCGGCGCACGGCACCCACGCCCCGCCGTGCCGCTCCTGCGCTCCGATGCTGGAGCACTTCACCGTGCTGAGCGTCGCCGTCGGGCCGCCCGCGCGCTGACCGTCCGACCGTCCGTGCGGCGGGCCGACCACGCAC
>NZ_JAFLNG010000941.1 GCF_017427025.1 Streptomyces sp. FH025 | reverse complement strand
GCAGCGCCGCCCCCGAACCGCGGACGACCGCGCGGCACCCGGAACCGGCGGCGATCAGGCCGCCGGGGGCGGCGGGCGCTCCGATCGGCCTCAGGGGGACTGCGGCTCGGCCGGCTGCCCCGGCTCGGCGTCGGCGGACGGCTTCCGCGCCGCCGGCTGTGTCGGCGTGATGCCGATCCCGCGCATGCCGGTGAGCTCGCCGAGCAGGCGGATGACCGCGACGGGGTCGAGGTCCGGGACGTAGGCCCGTAGCAGCTGGACGCCGTCGAGCGCCGCGATCTGCAGGGCGACGAGTTCACGCGCGGGATACGAGGCGTCGATCCTCCCCTCCGCCTGTAGGGCCGCCACCTGCTCGGCCCCTCGGGCGAGCCCGCCCCGATAGCGCTCTGTGAACCGCTCGTGGACGGGGCTGTCGGGGGCGATCCCCTCGGCGGAGAGCACGGTGAACAGCGCGGCGAGGCCGGGGTGGTCGACCATGTGGCGGGCGATCGCCTCGACCCTCTCGCCGTAGTTGGCGGGCGGGGCGGCCTCGAACGCGCCGGCGATGGAAGCGTCTCGGTGGGCCAGCACCTCTTCGAGTAGCGCCTCGCGCGTCGGGAAGTAGTGCAGCAGGCCCTTCTGGGTGAGTCCGACGCGCTTGGCGATCTCCCGCATGGACCCGGCCCGGTACCCCTCCTCGGCGAAGTAGGCGACCGCCTCCCGGATGATCTGCTGCCGCCGTTCCAGGCCCTTGCGATACGGCCCGCGCTTGGCCCTCTGCCCCGTGGTCACCTGCTCACCCTATCCCCCACTTCTAAATCCCTTCAGTTGAGTGGTTTTAGGTGTTACGCTCGCCCGGGTTCCGCCCCCTGAAACCGGGCCCGGGTCTCGCCTACGGACGTCTCCACTGCGTTGCAGCCGTCCTCGCGGTGATCTCCGCGTCCACACGACCACCACTTGTCACGTCCGCTGGCGCCCCGCGCCGCCGTGTCCGCCGACCGTCGGTGACAACCCGACAAGAGAGAAGAGAAGAACGGCCATGAGCACTTTCCTGTGGGGAGCGTCGACCTCCCCGCACCAGACCGAGGGCGACAACGTCAACAGCGACTGGTGGACGATCGAGCAGACGCCGAGCACGTTCGTCCGCGAGCGCAGCGGCGACGCGGTCGACAGCTACCACCGCTACGGGGAGGAGATGCGGCTGCTCGCCGAGGCGGGACTGAACGCCTACCGCTTCGGCATCGAGTGGGCGCGGATCGAACCGGAGCCGGGTCGGTTCTCCCGTGCCGCACTCGCGCACTACCGCCGCATGATCGACACGGCCCGCGGGCTGGGCCTCACGCCGGTCGTGACGCTGCACCACTTCTCCAACCCGCGCTGGTTCGGCCTCCAGGGCGGCTGGCAGCGCCGCGACGCCGTCGAACTCTTCCGCCGCTACACCGAGCGGGCCTCGGACATCCTCGGCGAGGTCGAATGGGTCTGCACGATCAACGAGCCGAACATGGTGGCGCTCATGGCGCGGTTCAAGGCCTCGCTCGAATCCGGCGAGGCGGGCACCGCAGCAGCCGGGGGAGACGCCGAAGCCACCCGGCCCCGGCCGAGGACCATGCCGCTGCCGGACATCACGACCGGCGAGGTCCTCGCGCAGGCGCACCACGCGGCGACCGCCGTCCTGCGCGAGCGCACCGACGCCGCCGTCGGCTGGACGGTCGCGCAGCAGGCGTTCACTCCCGAGGCCGGACACGAGGAGGTCTTCGCCGAGACCGTGTACGCGTGGGAGGACCTCTACCTCCAGGCCGCGCGCGGCGACGACTTCATCGGCGCGCAGTCCTACACCAGCCAGCCCGTCGGCCCCGAAGGGCCGCGCCCGCACCCGCAGAGCCCGGACAACACGCTCAAGGGCTGGGCCTACCGCCCCGACGCGCTCGGCATCGCCGTGCGCCGCGCCTGGGACGTGGCGCGGGTACCCGTACTCGTCACCGAGAACGGCATCGCGACGGACGACGACACCCGCCGCATCGCGTACACCTCCGAGGCCCTGCGCCACCTCGGGGCGGCCATGGCCGACGGCGTCGACGTCCGCGGCTACCTGCACTGGTCCGCCGTCGACAACTACGAGTGGGGCAGCTGGCGCCCCACCTTCGGCCTGATCTCCGTCGACCGCGAGACCTTCGAACGCACTCCGAAGCCGAGCCTCGCCTGGCTCGGCGAGGTGGCCCGCGGTGGACGACCGGACGCGGCGGCCCACCCGCCCGTCCGCTGAACGCACCCCCGCTGAGGGCTCCCGCAGGGGGCCGGGGCCACGTGACCCCGGCCCCCTGCGGCGGCCCCGACCCCTGGTCGCTCCGGCAGGAGCATCGTCGTCGGCCATTCCTGACTGTACTTTCAGCTTACGGGGCGATCTTGGCCCGCCCCCCGGTAAGGTGGTGGATCGTGGC
>NZ_JAFLNG010000940.1 GCF_017427025.1 Streptomyces sp. FH025 | reverse complement strand
GCGGGTGGGAGCCCACGGACCACTCGCCCCGGGCGACGGCCGTGCGGGAGATCGCCGAGGAGCTGGGGTTCACGCCCCGGTTGGGGTCGCTGGCCTGCGTGGACTGGGCGCTCGGCCCGAACCGTCCGCCGATCGTGGCGTACCTGTACTGGGGCGAGCCGTTGACGGCGGAGCAGGCGGCGGCGATCCGGCCGGACGCGGCGGAGGTCGCCGGCTGGGAGTGGCTGACGGCCGAACAGGCGGCGCACGCGCTGCCGCCCCAGCTGTCACGGCGGGTGGCGGCCTGCCTGCGGGCGCCGCGTACCGCCGGGCCGCTGGAGCTGGAGGACAGCCGGCCCGTCGGGCACACGCTGCGGGAACTGCCCGCCGACGGACCGGTGCCGGAGTACACCGGGCTGGCCGACGCACCCGGACTGGGAGCGGCGGCAGCCGGCCCGGTGCCGGAGCCGCCGATGGACCGCGACACCTACTACGCCAGCCGGCCGCGGATCCGGGCGAAGGCCCGGGCACTGTTCACCGACGGTGACGGCCGGGTGCTGCTGGTGCGGCTCCGGCCGTGGGACGGGCCGCGCGGACGGGTGCCGTACTGGACGCTGCCCGGCGGCGGGGTCGAGGCGGACCGCGAGGGGCCCCGGGCGGCGGCGCGGCGGGAGATCCACGAGGAGCTGGGCTGGCGGGTCGAGCCCGGACGGCTGCTGGCGCTGGACTGGCAGCCGGGAGCGGCGGCCGACCCGGCGGCCGACCCGGCGACCGGCCGGGACACCGCCGTCCTGGTGTACGTGTTCGACGGCGGGACGGCGACGGAGGAACTGCTCGGCTCGATCGAACTTCCGGAGCGGGAACTGGTGGACTGGCGGCTCTGCGACCCGAACGAGGCGCGGGCGCTGCTGACCGGGCCGTCCTGGGACCGTACGGCCGCCGCGCTGGCCGCCCGGGCGCACTCCGGCGGACCGGTCGAGCTGGTGCGCGGGCGGGTCGTCGCCGGACAGGAGCAGCCGCCCGGGTGACACTGGGGGCATGGAGAACGCGATCACGGAGGTGCTGGCCGGTCGCCGGGTGGAGTCGGTCAGCGGCGGCGGCCGGCTCGACCTGCGGCTCGACGGTCCGGTGACGGTACGGGTGGCACACGACTTCCGCTTCGCGGCGCCGTCCTTCGCCGCGCCGACCGGGGTCGAGCACTTCTTCCCGGCGCTGACCTTCCGGCCGAGCCCCGCCCTGCTGCGGCTGGTCGGCCGGACCCTCGACAGTGCCCGGATCACCCCGGCCGGCGGCCTGGAGCTGGGCTTCGCGGAGGGCGGGGCGCTGTCCGTGCCGCCGCACGCGCTGCTCGCGCCGTGGAGCGTGCTGACCGCCGGGGGCGCGCTGTGCGCCGGGCTGCCGGGCGGCGAGGTCCGGTGGACGGAGCCCGGCGGGGCCTGAGCCGCCGCCGGGGCCTCGTCCGAGCACTCGACGAGTCGGATCGGTGAGCCGGATCGGTGGCTCAGACCTCCAGGTCGGCCTCGATCCTGGTGAGCTGGTGGCGGGCCATCGCCAGGTTGGCGCGGGACTTGTCCAGCGCGAGGTAGAGGAAGAGGCCCTTGCCGGTGCGGCCGGTGAGCGGGCGGATCAGGTGGTACTGGCTGGTCAGGGTGATCAGGATGTCCTCGATGCCGTCCTGCAGGCCGAGCATGTCCATGGTGCGCATCTTGGCCCGGACCACATCGGTGTTCCCGGCCGCGGCCACGTTGAGGTCCAGGCCGCCGGGTCCGTCGAGGGTGGCGAGCGCCATGCCGCTGTTGTAGTCCACGAGGGCCGCGCCGATGGCGCCCTCGATGGTGGTCATGGCCTGCTTGAGCGCGCCGGCTGCGTCGGTCATGGTGGTCAACTCCCGTTGATCTGTAGCTGGTTGATGGGATGGATGCAGTTGGTTCGGGTGCCGGTCGGGGTCAGCCCGCGTCCAGCGGCTCCTTGGGTGCCAGGGCACCGCTCAGCAGCGCGGCGATGCGCTGGGCGCAGCGGCGGGCCTCCAGGTGGAGCCGGCCGACGTTGACGTCCGGGTGGGCCAGCAGGGTCAGCACGCAGCTGCCGCCGGCCGCGTAGGTGGCGACGTAGCCGTGCTCGCCGCGCACCAGCGACTCGCGGAACTCGCCCTGGCCGGTGGTGTCGGCGAGCCGCTGGGCCAGCGAGAGCGAGGCCGCCGTCATCGCGGCCAGGCCGGAGGGTTCCGCCCCGTGGGTGTCGTGCGCGACCAGCAGGCCGTCCACGCTGGCCACCAGGCCGCCCGCGAGGTGCGGGACGCGGCGTTTGACGGCGCGGAGTTCGGCGAGCAGCTCGGCCTCCAAGGCGATCAGTTGTCTCCTTCCGACACGCTGCTTGAGCGCCCGCCTCATGGCCGGTACGGCGGGGTCGCGGGCGGAGAGTTGCTCAAAGTCGGGCCTC
>NZ_JAFLNG010000094.1 GCF_017427025.1 Streptomyces sp. FH025 | reverse complement strand
CTCCGGCGACTCGGCCCGGTTCGCCGGAGCGGCCTGCGACATCGCGGTGGCGCTGCTGTTCCTCCTCTACGGCGCCCGCCTGTCCACCCGCGAGGCCCTGGCCGGGCTGCGCCACCTGCGGCTGCACGGGCTGGTGCTCGCCGCCACCTTCGGCCTCTTCCCGCTGCTCGGGCTGGCCACCACGCTGCTCACGCCCTTCCCGCTGACGGCGCAGTTGCAGGCCGGGGTGCTCTTCCTCTGCCTGGTGCCGTCGACGGTGCAGTCCTCGGTGGCGCTCACGGGTGCCGCCGGGGGCGACGTCCCGGGGGCGATCTGCGCGGGGACGTACTCCAGTCTCGCCGGGCTGCTGCTCACCCCGCTGCTGGCGGCCGGGCTGTTGGGCTCGCACACCGGGCTGTCCGCCGACGGGCTACTGCGGATCGGGGCGCAGTTGCTCGCCCCGTTCCTGCTCGGGCAGGCGCTGCGGCCCTGGCTCGGCGCCCTCCTGGCCCGGCACAGACGGGTGCTGGCCCCGGTGGACCGCGGCTCGATCCTGCTGGTCGTCTACACCGCGTTCAGCACGGCGGCGGGCCACGGCGCCTGGAGCCAGGCGACTCCACCGGCCCTGCTCGGCCTGTTCGCGGTGCTGCTCGCCCTGCTCGCCACGGCCCTGGCGGCCACCTGCCTCAGTGCCCGGCTGCTGGGGCTCGACCGACCGTCCGCGATCGCGGCGATGCTGTGCGGCTCGCAGAAGAGCCTGGCCGGCGGTCTGCCGATGGCCACCGTGCTGTTCGGGCCGGAGGCGGGGGTGCTGGTGCTGCCACTGATGGCCTACCACCAGCTCCAGCTGGTCGTCGGCACCGTCCTCGCCGCGCGCTGGGCCCGGGCACCCGCCGAGGGCTCGCCCGGCGGGCGGGTTCGGGCCGCGCTCAGCGGTCGGGGCGCGCCGCCAGCGCCCGGGTGATCCCCCGGCGCAGCCAGGTGGAGGCACCCGGCTGGTGCCCCAGCCAGTTCAGCCGCTCCACCGCCACCTCCGGCCGCCGGGCCAGCTCCAGCACCGCGGCGTACGGGCGGTCCTGCGCCCGCAGCCGCACGGCCACCAGGTCGACCAGCCCGTCCAGGGCCTCACCGGTCAGGGCGGGGTGAGCGGCGAGCAGCTGGAGCAGCCGGTTGTCGTTCCAGGTGCTGTGGCTCCGGGTGGAGAGCACGGCCAGCACCTCGGCGGGCGTGGCGGGGTTCGCGGCGATCGCGTGCCAGACGAACGGGTACTCGGCCCGGGCCAGTCGGCGCAGCACCTCGGGGTCCGCCGTCCGCTCGGCCAGCCGCCGGTAGTCCCCGCCGTCGTGCAGGTGCTTGAGCGCCTCGGCGTCGCTCTCGTTGCTCTCGTTGCTCTCGTCCATGTCGGCGCGCCAGGCTAGCAGGCGGCCACCGCGCCGTCAGGACCACAGCGCCGCGGGGGTGCTGAGCGCGGTGGCCGGCAGGGCGGGCAGCGGGCCGGGTGGCGGCAGCGTCCAGGCGGCGGGGTCGGGGGCGAACGGGCCCGTGCGGTCGCGGAGTTGGGCGAGGGCGCGGTCCCGGGCGAGGTCCACCTGCCGGTGGGTGGCCTCGTCGATCACGCCGAGGCGCCGGGCGTGGGCGTACTCGTCCTCGTCCTTCCAGGTGTGGGCCGACAGGTCGGGGGCGACCACCAGGTCCAGGTAGAGGTCGAAGGTGTCGATGCCGATGGCCGTCCGCCGGTACGGGAGCTCGAAGTTGACGTACCAGCGCAGCGGCCGGCCCTCGGGCGTCAGGAAGCGGTGGACGCTGTACGGCTCCCCCGCGGTGAAGCGGCCGAGCACCACCGTGTCGCGCCAGGTCCAGCGGTCGAGCTCCCAGCGGCCGGCGGCGAGGCCCTCGATGCCGCGCACGCGGTCCGCGATGTCCCCGGTGCGCTGCGCGGTGGTCCAGCTGGCGGGCGCCAGGGTCTCGATGCCGGGGCGGGCGGCCATGGTCAGGGTGGTGCCGTCGTCCGCGAGCACGGTGTACGGCATGGCCGTCCAGACCCGGCCGCGCGCGATGTCCCGGCGGACGGCGATGCTCCCGGGGGCGAACGGTGCCGGTCGGACCGTCACCGGATGTAGTAGGCGCGGTTGTGGGCGGCGACCGGTGGGGACTGGTAGGTCCAGACCCCGGCGGCCTGGGCGTCGGCGATCAGCCGGGCGAGGTCGCGGGCGGGCTCCTCGGCCGGGTTGCCGAGGTCGAGCCGGACGCGGTCGGCGGTGCGGTCGTCCAGGGCGTAGTAGCGGTACGGCTGGTAGACGTTGAGCGGTCCGGCAAGCAGCTTGCCCTCGTCGTCGGTGCCGTAGCCGGTGATCGGGGTGTTGTTGACCGGCTCGGGGGTGAGCCCGATCAGGTCGACGTCGAGGGCGAGGACCTCCTCCTCGTGGCGGCGCAGTCCGTCCGCCCCGAGGGTGGCCCGGCGGCAGGAGACGGTCCACCGCTCGCGCACGGCGGGGGCGTTGAGCGAGGGCAGGGTGGTCTCGAACCAGCCGGGCCGCTTGGGTTCGGCGTACAGCCGCCGCCCGGCGTCGATGGCGAGCGGGTTGTCGCACAGCACGTGCAGCCGGGCGATGCCGAGCAGCTTGGTCTGGTCGTAACCCCGGGCGTACTGGCCGTAGTTGACCACGGGGATGCGTTCCTCGGCGAACAGCGGGTGGGCGATCAGGTTGATCTCCACCTCCTGGGTGATGCCGCCGCCATTCGGATACTGGGCGAAGTACAGCTGGTAGTTGAGCGACACGCACGCCCCGCCGTCGAAGGCGGCGACGGCCAGCCCCGGGTGGCGCTTGGCGAGCAGTCGGCGGGCCCGCTCGGGCTCGACCAGGTAGTCGACGCCGATGTTGTGCAGGGCGCCGTAGTGGAACGGCAGGTGGTACGGCTCCGGGACGGGCGGCAGCGGCAGGCCGGTCATGCGGGCTCCGAGGACGAGGAGGGCGAGGAGGATGAGGAGGGCGCAGCGGACGAAGGGAGTACGGGCACACCGAGGACGGTCGCCGCCCGGTTCAGCTCCAGCAGGTCCCGGTGCATCCGGTCGGAGCTGCGCAGCGCGAGGGCGGCCATGGTGAGCGAGGGGTTGGAGGTGCCGAGCGAGGGCATCGAGCCGCAGCCGACGGCGTACAGGTTGGGGTGGTCCCAGCTGCGCTGCCAGTGGTCGACCACGGAGTCGCGGGGCGAGTGGCCCATCAGGTGGGTGCCGCCCGCGTGGCCCGCGCCCCGGTAGCCGTGGACGGCGCCCCGGTGTTCGAGCCGGCCGGGCCACCGGACGGCCGGGTAGGCGGTGTGGTCCTCGGCGCCGAGCAGGGCGAACAGCTGGTCGGAGACGGCCCGGGCGGAGGCCATGCCCTCGCGCACGTAGGCGGAGAGGTCGTAGCGGATCGCCGGTGCGGGCAGGCCGAGCGGGTCGCGCCGGTCCGGGTCGAGGGTGACCCGGTTGGCCGGGTCGGCGGGCTGCTCCAGCTCGAACTGGAGCGAGAACTGGCGGCCCAGCCGGTCGCCGAGGCGCTCGCGCAGCTCCTTGCCGCGCAGCCCGGCGGCGAGCAGCTCGGCGGCCTCGGCCTCGGGGGTGCCCCCGGCCCAGGACCAGCCCCAGTTGCCGATCTCGATCCGGAACGGCGCCCGGCGGCGCCGGGCCGGGCCGAAGCGGAAGGCCTCCAGTCCGCTGGTGGAGCCGGGCCCCCGGTAGGGGCCGACCGGTCGGGGCATCAGGCCCCAGGTGAGCAGCGCCGGGTGGTCCATCAGGTTGCGGCCGACCTGGTCGCTGCGGTTGGCCAGGCCGGACAGGAGCAGCAGCCGGGCGTTCTCGATCGCGTGCGCGGCCAGCACGACGAGGTCGGCGTCGACCCGGTGGGCGGTGCCGCCCGCCAGGTACTCGACGCCGGTGGCCCTTCCGGTCGCCGGGTCGGCGTACACCCGGCTGACCACCGCCTCGGTCCGCAGTTCGACGCCGGACGCCCAGCGCGCCTGGGTGCGCAGCGGGGTGTACTTGGCGCCGGTCGGGCAGGCCGGGACGCAGCTCGCGCTGCCCGCGCAGGGCGGCCCGACGCCGGTGCCCGGCCGGCCGGTCAGGCCGTTGCGGGCGTGCGGGGTGCCGGTGACGGCGAGCCGGGCGGGGTCGGGCATGGCGGGGTCGCGCACGATCCGGCCGTCGAGCACGCGGGCGAGCTGCCGGTCGAGGTAGCTGGCGGGGATGGCCCGCATCGGGTAGGCGTAGCCGTCCGGGAGGGGCAGTCCGACGGCGCGGCGCTGCTCCTCGGCGTCGGCGGCGACGCCGAGTTCCTGCTCGGCCTCGCGGTAGTACGGCTCCAGGTCGTGGTAGCCGATCGGCCAGTTGCGGCCGTGGCCGAGGTCGCCGGTGTGGAAGTCCTCGGGGTGCATGCGCGGGGTGAGGCCGGTCCAGAGCAGTCCGGTGCCGCCGTTGGCGCGCAGGTAGCCGCTGGCGTAGGGCAGCGGCCCGTGCTGCCGGAGGTGCCCGGTGGCGGTGAAGCCGCCGTCCGGGAGCCCGGTGAGGTCGGTGACGTCGGGTGACGGTGCGTCGGGGCTGTGCGGGTACGGCGAGGTGGGCGGGCCGCCGCCGGCGGCGCGGTGGGCGGTGGCGGTCTCGGCGGCGCCGGGGGCGGTCCGTCCGGCCTCCAGGACGAGGACGCGCCAGCCGTGCGCGCCGAGGCGGTGGGCGACGAGGCTTCCGGCGAAGCCGGCGCCGACCACGATGGCGTCCCAGCGGGCGGTCACCGCTTCTCACCGCCTCGGGGGGCCCGGGCCCAGCTGCCGTGGCCGGGGGCCGCGCTGCCGGGCGGGCTGCCGTGGAAGGTCCGCCAGACCAGTCCCTGGTCGTGGGCGCGGGCGGAGCTGGGTGCCTCGCCTGGCCAGGCGCCGACGTACCAGAGGTGGACGAGGGCGTGCTCGTCGCGGGCCGGGTGGGCCAGGGCGGTGCGGTGGTGTTCCCGCGCCATGCCGGTGGCGTGCAGTTCGGCGACGTCGAAGCCGGTCAGTTCGGCGCAGACGCGCAGGAACTCGTCGAGGTCGGCCAGTTCGTCGGTCTCGACGAACTCCCCGCTCTCGACGTACTCCCAGCTCTCGGCGTGGTCCCCGTCCTCGTCGGGTACCCCGCTTCCGGTGTGGTCGCCGCTCTCCCGGAGGGGCCCGTACGGGCCTGGGGCGGTGGTGCGATCGTCGGACACGGACACGCGGGCACCCCCACGATCGGCAACGGGCGGACAGGACCTGACCCGAGCGCCACATCCCGGCCGCGCGGCCCGTCCTGTCCGGCTTCAGCGCGATCCTGCCGCCCGTCCGCGCCACCGGGAACCGCTTGCCCGAATGTGCCTGTTCTTGGCCGACCGTTGACTGGTCGGCAGTCCTTTCCGACCGCCCGGTGCCAGCTTCCGCTCACCCCAGCTCGCGCACCGCCGCCAGCACGTCGAGGCCGAGCTCCGGGTCCGCGTCCTCCGGCAGGCTGACGGACAGCCGGGTGACCAGGCCCGCGTACCGGCGGTGGAGCTCCCGCGCGACCTCCTCGACCGGGCCGGACACCGCGAAGGTGTCGAACACCTCGTCGTCGATCAGCGCGGCCATCTCCGCCCAGCGCCCCCGCACCGAGTGGGTGTGCAGCTCCTCCTGAAGGCCCTCCCAGCCGTGCTGCGCCAGCACCGGCCGGTAGGCGGGGGTGGAGGCGTAGAAGGCGAGCCGCTCGCGCACTCCGGCCCGGTTGGCCGCCAGTTCCTCCTCGGTGCGGCCGGTGGCGGTCAGCACGTTGCCGACGATCTCGAACGGCCGCGCCGTCCAGGCGGCGCCCTCCGCCTCGGCCCGCGCCCGCTCCTCGGTCAGCCCGGGCAGCACCTGCTCGGACAGGTAGGCGGTGGAGGAGAAGGGGTGGCTGAGGAAGCCGTCGGCGACCGCCCCGGCGGTACGGGTCATCAGCGGCCCGACGCCCGCCAGCAGGATCCGCGGCACCCCGGCCGGGACCGGGTCCGGCGAGAAGACCGGCGTCATCACCGTGTGGGTGTAGAACTCGCCCCGGAAGCGCAGCCGTTCACCGGTCTGCCAGCTGTGCCAGATCGCCCGCACCGCGTGGACGTACTCGCGCATCCGGGCGGCCGGACGGTCCCACGGCATGCCGAAACGCTTCTCGATGTGCGGCTTGACCTGCGAGCCCAGTCCGATGACGGCCCGTCCGCCGGAGGCCGCGTGCAGCCCCCAGGCCTGGTAGGCGAGCGTCATCGGGGTGCGGGCGAAGGCCACCGCGATGCCGGTGGCCAGTTCGATCGACTCGGTGCGGTCGGCGGCCCGGGCGAGCTGGAGGAACGGGTCGTAGGCGGTCTCGGCGACCACCAGCCGGTCCATGCCCCGGCGTTCGGCCCGCTCGGCGGCGTCGAGGATGCCCGCCGGGTGCCCGGAGGCGGTGGCGTCGAGGCGGAGGGCGGCGGGTCGGTCCATGGTGGTGCTCCTGGTACTCCTGGTCGCGGGCTGCGGTGCTACCCGGCCAGCCTGCCATGCCGCCGCCGGCCCGCTCACCCGCCCACCGCCTCGGTCTCGAACAGCCGGTCCAGGTGCCGGTCGACGGCCGTGAGCGCGGCGGCCGGCTCGACCACCCCCAGCTCCAGCAGCGTGGTGAACCCGGTGAGCGCGAGCAGCAGGTCCGTCTCCACCACCGGATCGCGGTCGGCCGCGATCAGCCCGTCGGAGATCGCCTGCCGAACGACCTGCTCCACCACGGCCCGCCCCTGCGACAACGCCCCCCGCGCCCGCGCGCGGACCTCCTCGTCGTGCAGCGCCTCCAGCACGTAGGCGGCGCTCATCCGGCTGGTGGTGCGGGAGTCCGGGTGCAGCGGCAGCAGTTCGACCAGCATCGCCCGCAGCACCGCGCGCGGGTGCGGCCGCTCGCCGAGCCCCGCCAGCGCCCGGCCGACCCGCAGCGCGCTCTGCTCCCCGGCGAGGTCCGTGGCGAAGCCGAGCAGCTCCGCCCGGGAGGCGAAGTAGTGCTGCAACTGCCCGAGCGAGATGCCCGCCTCCCGGGCGACCTCGCGCAGGGTCAGGTGCGTGGTGCCGCGCTGCTCCACCACCCGCCACAGCGCCCGGGCGATGGTCTCGCGGCGCTCCCGGTGGTCCACCTGCTTGGGCATGTCCGCCGCTCCTCGAAGGGTCCTCGAATCTTTCCCATACGCTTGACATAATACAACTGACCGATAACGCTGGGGGCATTCCGAGGGAGGGAGTGTTCCCATGCTCGTCCAGCCCGTCGTCCCCACCACCGAAGGAGCCGTCCGCGGCCTCCTGGACCGGGGGCTCGCGGTGTTCCGCGGCATCCCGTACGGCCGGCCGCCGGTCGGCCCGCTCCGCTTCGCCGCCCCCGCCCCGGCCGAGCCCTGGGACGGCGTCCGCGAGGCCTTCGAGTTCGGCCCGGTCGTCCCGCAGTCCGGGCCGCTGCCCGCCGAACCGGCCCACGGCACCGACTGGCTCACGCTCAACGTCTGCACCCCGGACCCGGGCGCGGCCGGACTGCCGGTGCTGGTCTGGATCCACGGCGGCGGCTACATCTCGGGCACCTCGGGCGACCCGCTGTACGACCCGGTCGAGCTGGCCCGGGCCGGGCTGGTCGTGGTGAGCGTCAACTACCGGGTGGGCGCGGAGGGTTTCGCACTGCTCCCCGGCGCCCCCGCCAACCGCGCCTTCCTCGACCAGCTCGCCGCCCTCGAGTGGGTGCGGCGCAACATCGCCGGCTTCGGCGGCGACCCTGACCGGGTGACCGTCGCGGGCCAGTCCGCCGGCGCCGGCTCGGTCGCCGCGCTGCTGACCATGGACCGGGCGCGCGGCCTGTTCCGCCGCGCCATCGCCCACACCGTCCCGGGCACCCTCTGCACCCCCGCGCTGGCCGCCGAGGTCACCGCCGAGCTGGCGAAGCGGCTCGGCACGGCCCCCACCGCCGCCGCCCTGGCCGAGGTCGACCCCTGGCGCCTGGCCGCGACCGTCACCGAACTCGGCGCCGCGCTCCCCGAGCACCTGGCGCGCTGGGGCCGGCTCGCCCAGAGCGGCATCGCCACCGTCCCCGTGATCGACGGCGAGGTGCTGCCCGAGGAGCCCTGGGCCGCCCTGGCCGCCGGCCGCTCCCCCGGCATCGACCTGCTCGTCGGCCACACCCGCGACGAGTTCCGGCTGTTCAGCGTGCTCAGCGGCCGGTACGGCACCTTCACCGAGGAGGAGGCCCGCACCGCCCTCGACCAGCTCGCCCCGCGACCGGACGGCCCGGACGCCTACCGCGCCGCCCTCCCCGGCGCCACGCCCGGGGACCTGCTCGAAGCGGTCGGCTCCGACGCGCTGTTCCGGATGCCCTCGCTCCACCTCGCCGAGGGCAACACCGCCGCCGACGGCACCTCCTACCTCTTCGAGCTGGCCTTCCCGGCCCCCGCCGCGGGCGGGCTGTTCGGCGCCTGCCACGGCCTGGACGTCCCGCTGGCCTTCGGCACCCTGGACAGCCCGATGGCCCGGCACTTCCTCGGCGACCCGCCCACCCCGGAGACCGTCGAGGTCTCCCACGAACTACGGCAGGCCTGGATCCGGTTCATCACCACCGGCGACCCCGGGTGGGCCGCCTTCGAGCCGGACCGGCAGCTCACCCGGGTCATCGACACCCGCTCGGAGACCGTCCGCTACCCCGAGCAGACCTCCCGCCGTATCTGGGAGGGGCACTCCCCCACCGCCTTCGACCTCGTGTAGCCCCCGTCCTCAGCCTCACTGACTCGTGGATGCCGGTAGCGGGAGCCTGGCAATCCCACTGTCTGCCTCCATAAATCCGTATCGAGCAGCCCAATAATTTTCCCGGCTTGTCGGATCGATTCTTTCCTCACCATCGGAGGAGGCGATGGTGGCGCTAACCGACACCCCGCGGTTTGCATCAGGCATCACCTGCCACATGGCGATATATTTGCGCTTTCTTGCTGGCGTCAGTAGCGAGACTCCTTCCTGAAGCGGGATAACCAATCGCGCAAAATCTGCCGCAGAGCCGGCAACCCATGAGGGTGCAGGCTCTGATGTCTCTCCACACCTTTTTGCGGTGCAGCAGCAGCCAGAGCGCCCACGCGGCCCAGGCCACCATGCCGATCCAGATGGCCAGGTAGGCCGTGAGCTCATGCTCCTCCAGCTGTAGCGCCATCAGGCCCAGGTTGGCGATCAGCACGGCGAGTGCGCCGATCAGGACAACGACACCGGAGAATCTGATGTTCTTCCATCGCCAGTAGTCCAGAACCGCCAGTGCGGCTACGAATGAAATGAGAGAAGCGACCAGGGCGGCAAATCCACTCAGGCGGCCGCCGAATGTCAGCGCGCCGCTCACAACGGGCAACCCTAGCCAGCCGAGGATTACTGCGTTGGCGACCAGGCCCGCCGCCATCACGGTCGGTTCGAGCCAAGGTGCTCGGCTTGCGGCTTCAGTCTCGCCGCTCTCTTGTGGCGGCGGACTCGCCGGCGGATTCTCTGTAGTCACACCATCAGTAGGGAGTACCACCCGCGCATTCGCTATCGAGACAATCCGAATGATTGGTGAAGAGACTCGGATGGAGGTCGGCGTGAGGCGGCCGGCGACCTCGGCCGGCTCAACCCTTGCACACGCCCAGCGGCACCAGCCGGGCGACCTGCCGGGCCAGTCCGGCGGCCTCGGTGACGGCGGCCACCGCGTCCACGTCCTTGTACGCCTGGGGCGTCTCCTCGGCCAGGGCCCGCATCGAGGCCGGGCGGACGGCGATGCCGTGCGCCTCCAGCTCGGCCTTGAGGTGCTCGCCGCGCACCATCCGCAGCGCCTGGTGGCGGCTCCACACCCGTCCGGCGCCGTGGCAGGCGGAGCTGAACGCCTCGTTGCCGGACAGCCCGACCATGACGTACGAGGCGGTGCCCATCGTGCCCGGCACCAGCACGGGCTGCCCGGCCTCGGCGAGGTCGGCGGGCAGGTCGGGGTCGCCGGGCGGCAGGGCGCGGGTGGCGCCCTTGCGGTGGACGCACAGCTTCCGTGCCACGCCGTCCACCTCGTGGGTCTCCAGCTTGGCGAGGTTGTGCGACACGTCGTAGACCAGCTCCAGCCCGACGCCGAGGGCCGTGGCGAAGGCCCGGCGGGCGGCTTCGGAGAGCAGCTGCCGGTTGGCCCGCCCGTAGTTGGCGGCGGCGGTCATGGCGCCCAGGTAGGCGCGGCCGCGCGGGGAGTCCACCGGGGTGCAGGCGAGCTGGCGGTCCGGGAGTTCGATCCGGTAGCGGTGCAGCTCGCGGTCCATGGTGCGGACGTGGTCGGTGCAGATCTGGTGGCCGAGACCGCGCGAGCCGCAGTGGATCATGACGCAGACCTGGCCGGGCCGCAGGCCGAAGGCGGCCGCGGTCTGCGGGTCGTGCACCCGGTCGACGGCCTGCACCTCCAGGAAGTGGTTGGCCGAGCCCAGGCTGCCGACCTGCTGGAGCCCGCGTTCGACGGCCCGGGTGCTCACCTCGCCGGGGGCCGCGCCCGCCAGGACGCCCCGGTCCTCGCAGCGTTCCAGGTCGCGCGGCACGCCGTGGCCGTGCTCGACGGCGTAGCGGGCTCCACCGAGCAGCAGGTCGTCCAGTTCCTCCGGCCCGGCGAGGTGCCACAGGCCGCCGCGGCCGAGCCCGCGCGGGACGGTGCGGTCCAGCAGGTCCATCAGCCGGCGCAGGCGTTCGGCGTCGAGTTCGTCCCGGTCGAGCCCGGCGGCCAGCAGCCGGACCCCGCAGGAGATGTCGAAGCCGACCCCGCCGGGCGAGACGACCCCGCCCTGTTCGGTGTCGGTGGCGGCGACCCCGCCGATCGGGAAGCCGTAGCCCCAGTGCACGTCGGGCATCGCGTACGAGGCCCGGACGATCCCGGGCAGCGTCGCCACGTTCGCCACCTGCTCCAGCGCGCGGTCCCCGGCGGCCTGCGGCAGCAGCGCGTCGTTCGCGAAGACCACGCCCGGCACCCGCATCGGCGGGTGCGGCTCGATCCGCCAGCGGTTGCGGCCCGCCTCGACCAGTGCGATCTCCACCTCGTTCACCCCGCTCCCGTCGCACGCGCTCGAACGTCCACGGCTCGAACGTCCACGGCTCGAACGTCCACGGCTCAAAGGTCCACGCCTCGAACGTCCACGGCTCAGACGTCCACGGTGGCCGCGCAGGTCCAGCCGCCCGGCCCGCCGCTCAGCTCCAGGCCCTGGAGCGAGACGGCCTTCGGGACGGCGCCGATCAGGGCGGCGGTGGCGGCATCGGCCATCCGGAAGCGCACCTGGACGCTCCGGGCGCCGTCCAGACCCTTGACCGGGCCGAGGGCGATCGCGGCGGGCAGTTCGCCGTCGGCGTCCATCCGGTAGATGACCTCCTCCAGCACGCCCGCCAACAGGTCCGGGTCACTCACCGCGAGCACGGTGCAGCCGCGTTCCCCGACGATCCGGGCACCGCTGAGGTCGGCGAAGCTGCCGACGACGGCGTGCACCAGCTCGCCGATGCAGCCCTCGGCCGTCGGTGCCCATGCCTCCACCCGCAGGTCCGCCGTGTGCGGCACGCTCCGGTGGCCGCTGCCGGTCCGGCCCGCGGGCTCGTGACCGCCCACGAGTGACACCTCCCGCGCCCGTTTCCGTCCCCCCTCTCCTTCCCTCCAGACTCGTCCCGGGGGCGGCCCGGGGGCAAGTGCCCGGGCCCGCCTCCGGGCTCCCGCCCGGTGGGACGGGACTTCAGCGCCCGAGGTCGGCCGCAACGGCTGCGAGCGGGGCGGCTGCGAGCGGGGCACCGGCGAGCGAGGCGGCGGCGAGCGGCGCGAGGTCGCGGTCGGGCCGCGGCGCAGCCGGCCGTTCACGGGCCAGGTAACGATGGCGGACCGCTGTGACGATGTCGGCGCTCGCCTGCCCGGTGCCGTACGGGGAGGGGATCCGGGCCAGCCGCTCGGCGGCGGTGGTGTCGTCGAGCGAGTCCCGCAGGGCCCGGGCGAGTTGGTGGCCGGGCCGGGCGAGGCGGGCGAAGCCGGCCTGGACGGCCTCGGGGCGCTCGGTGGAGTTGCGCACCACCACGAGCGGTCGCTTGAGGACCGTGCACTCCTCCTGGATCCCGCCGGAGTCCGACACCAGCAGGCGGCAGTGCCGGGCCAGGGCGAGGAAGGCGGCGTGGTCCAGCGGCTCGATCTGGCGCAGTCGGGCGGCCGGGGCCCGCAGGCCGAGCGCGTCGACGGCGGCCTGGGTCCGGGGGTGCAGCGGCAGCAGCACCGGCAGGTCGACGGCGGCGAGCTGGTCGAGGATCTGGGCGAGTCGCGCGGCGTCGTCGGTGTTCTCGGGGCGGTGGATGGTGGCGAGCACGTAGCCGCCCGGGGTGACGCCGTGCTCGGCGACGATGCGGCGGGCCTCGGCCTCGACGGGCAGGGTCTCCAGGGTCGCCTCGACGACGGTGTTCCCGGTGATCACCACCCGCTCCGGTTCGACGCCCTCGCGCAGCAGGTGTGCCGCCGCGGTGGCGGTGGGCGCGCAGTGCAGGTCGGCGAGGGGGGCGATGAGGCGGCGGTTGGCCTCCTCGGGCATGCCGGGGTCGAAGGAGCGCAGGCCGGCCTCGACGTGGACGACGGGTATGCCGGCGCAGTGCGCCGCCAGCGCGCCGGCGGCGGCGGTGTTGGTATCGCCCTGGACGACGACGGCGGCCGGCGGGCGGGCCGCGAGGTGGTCGCTCAGCGCGCTGACCATGCGGCCGATCTGCCGGCCGCGCGGTTCGCCGCCGACGCCCTTCAGCAGGTGGTGCGGGCGGGGCAGGCCGTACTGCGCGAAGAAGGTGGTGGTGAGGGCCGGGTCCCAGTGCTGGCCGCTCCACACGACGCGGGCCTGCGGGCCCAGGAGGCGGGCCACTCCGGCGAGTTTGACGATCTCCGGCCGGGTTCCGAAGACCAGGGCGACATCGGTCGAGTCCATGACGCTCCGAAGGAGTGCGAAGGGTGGAGGAGGTGTGGTGAGGAAGTATCAGCAGACGATATGGAGGGGTTCGAAAGAAAGATCCATACATAGGCCTAATGTCACCCTTGTGGCCTAACGTGCCCCGGCCCGACCCGCCGGTCGATCACCCACGCGGCCTGCACCGGTCGAGCTGCCGCACCCTCAAGGCCGCTCTGCCACAGCGCACTTGACCGGCCGTCGACGTCGGATACCGCCCGACCATCGTTCCTGCGCGATCAATTGCGGCAAACGGGTGATTTCCACCCGAATGGGCGCGGCGAGCCTATCCGAACATCCGATCGGCACAGCAACATACGGGCTGCAAGATCGCAGATCGGGACGACCCGGTCGAAACGAGAGGAACCTGTCCATGTACGGACCCATAGGCGGCGGCCTTCCCCCGGCTGCGGCCGGCGGCGGCGTACTCGCCTCGACCGGCTCACCCGGCCTCGGCCTGGCGGCGGCGGCCGCAACGGCCCTGGTGGTCCTGGGAGTCGTCCTGCTCCGGCGCAGCCGGCTGGCCGCCGACCGGCCCGAACCGACCGGCCGGAACCGCGACGACGCGTAGCCGGCCCCGCAGAGCCGGTCCGCCCCACCGGACCATCCGTCCGGTCCGCCCGCCGAACCGCCCCACCGGCCCGGCGGGCGGACCGAACGAACCGAACGAACCGGACGGACCTGGCGAACCAGCCGCGCCGAGCCACCCCCGCCATTCCCGCCGACTCGCCTTCCCCCAAGGGGTCTCCTCGTGACCGCAGACGTGTACCCGCAACCCTCCCGGCCGTCGCGGCCGGCCCGCTCGCGCCTGCCGCAGCACGGCCGCACCCCGCTCTCCGGCCGCCTGCTCGCCGGGGTGTCCGGGCCGCTGCTCCTGGGCCTGTGCGGGTTCCTGGTCGTCGGTGAGCGCTACTACCGCTTCCGCGAGATGGCCGGAGCGCAGTGGATCGTCTCCCACGCGCTCGGCCTGCGGACCATGCTGCTCGCCTCCCCCGACGCACCGGTGCTCTACGCCGGCGGTGACGGCGGGTTCGGGCGCGGGATCGCCCTGTCCACCGGGTGCAGCAGCGCCCTGCTGATCGCCCCGCTCGCCCTGCTGTCCGGCGTCCTGCTGCTGTTCGGCTCGCGCCGGCCGACCCGGGTGCTGCTGGGCTTCGTCCTGGCGGCCGGCCTCGTCGTCGCCGCCAACCTGGGCCGTCTGACGCTGATCGTCGCCATGCAGAACCGCTACGGCGACGAGGGGTTCGGCTGGACGCACGTCCTGTTCGGTTCGGTGCTGATGATGGCCGCCGCCCTGATCGCCCTGCTGCTCTTCCTCTACCTGATCACCCGAACGTCCACCCGCGACACGGAGGTCGGTGCGCCGTGACCCTGCTCGACGTCTCCATATCCCTGTCCTTCGTCCTCGGGGTCAGCTTCCTCGCCTACGTCGCCGTGATCGTGCGCAACTTCCTGCGGGCCCGCCCGGACGCCCCGGGCGACCCGACCGGGTTCAGCTGGCACTTCTTCATCCCCTGCCGGGACGAGGAGGCCGTGATCGGCACCACCCTCGACTACCTCGCCCGGCACTTTCCCGACGCCCGCCTCTGGGTCATCGACGACCACTCCGAGGACCGGACGGCCGAGGTGGTGCGCGCCCGCATCGACGCCGGGCGGCCCGTCCACCTGGTCAGCCGGCGGCTTCCGCAGGCGCGGACGGGCAAGGGCGACGCCCTCAACGCCGCCTACCGGGCGCTCCAGGCCTGGCTGCCCGAGGACATCGACGCCGACCGGGTCGTCGTGACCGTCCTGGACGCCGACGGTCGGCCCTCCCCCGGCATGCTGGACACCTTCGCCGGGGAGTCGTTCTTCGGTGACCCGGCCATCGGCGCCGTCCAGGTCGAGGTCCGGATGTCCAACCGCGACGTGGCCGTGCCGCTGCCCGGCCGGGGCCGCCTCGCCAACCGCTTCGCCCGGCTGCTGGCCCGGATGCAGGACATCGAGTTCCGCGGGCCGATCTCCGCCATCCAGATCACCCGCCGGTACACCGGGACGGTCAACGTGGGCGGCAACGGCCAGGCCAACCGGCTCAGCGCACTGCGCTCGATCGAACAGGGCGACGGCGAACCGTGGGGCAAGGCGCTGCTGGAGGACTTCGAGCTCGGGCTGCGGATGATGCTCGCCGGCTGGCGCAACGGCTACACCACGACCGCCTGGGTGGACCAGGAAGCCCTGTGGAACGTACGGCAGTTGATCACCCAGCGGGTCCGCTGGGCGCAGGGCGCGATGCAGTGCGCGCCCTACTTGCGCCGGATCTGGGGCTCCCGCCAGTTCACCACGATGGGCTTCCTCGAAGTCCTCTACTTCATGGTCCAGCCCTGGCTCCAGGTGATCGGCCTGGTCGTCTACACCGTTCCGATCGCCGCCTTCGCCTACAACCTGGCCGTCTACCCCGAGTTCGTCCTCTCCTTCCTCCGCCAGGGCGGCGCCCCGCTGCTCGCGCTCTACCTCCTCGTCGGCGTCGCCGAGTTCGCCGTCTGGGGGCCGGTCTACCGGCGCCGCAGCGAACCGGGGACCAGCCGCCGGGCCGCGCTCGGCTACGGCCTCGCGCTCGCCGTCTACGCGGCGACCACCTACATCGTCGCGGTCCGCGCCTTCTGGCGGATCGTGCGGCGCAAGGGCTCCTGGCACAAGACGGCGCGCACGGCCGAACCGCTGCCCGCCGCCCAGGAGATCGTCGCCGCCTGACCCGAGACTTCTCCCTGACCGGGACCAGCAGCCGAACGCCACATCCCGTCAGTGGAGTTGACGCACAACCCACAACCTGCCGCAACCTGCCACACGAAAGGCCCACCACGTGAGCACTCGCACCAGCATCCGCGTCCTGGCCGGCGCCACGCTCGCCACCGGCATCCTGGCCACGGCCACCCCGGCGTTCGCGGCCCTGCCCGCCCCCCAGGCCGACGCCTACGTCGTCTCCACCGAGGCCCTCGGCGGAATGGTCGCCGTCGCGCCGTCACCGGAGTCGACCTACCCGTCCGGCGGCACCCAGACCCTCGTCGGCCTCAACGTGGGGCCGGTCGCCACCACCTCCGTGCTCACCGCGACCACCGCCGGGAACCCGGCCGACGGCACCTCGTCGGCCTCCGCGACGGTCGACAAGCTCGGGCTCAACCTCGGGGTCGCCTCGGTCTCCCTGAACGGCGTCAACTCGACCTGCACCGCCACCCCCACCGGGGCGACCGGCAGCGGTCTGATCGCGGGCGGGACGATCACCGTCGGCCTCCTCCCGACCAACCTCCAGGCCAACGCCCCCGCCAACACCAAGGTCGACATCCCGCTCGTCGGCTCGATCGTCCTCAACGAGCAGACCACCGACGCCAACGGCGTGCTGACGGTCAACGCCGTCCACATCACCCTGCTGCCGTCGCTGAACGGCGCCAACCTCGTCATAGGCCACGCCCAGTGCGGCGGGGCCGAGCCCGCCGCCTCGGTCCCGATGATCAACCCGACCGTCGCCGGGGCCTCCGGCGGAGCGGTGATCGCCGCCGCCCTCGCGACCGTCTACGTCCGCCGCCGCAACGCCAAGGGCGCCGCGCCGACCGCCTGACCGGTCCCGTCCGGCCCCCGTCCGGCGCGCACCCGCGCGCCGGACGGGGGCCTCGCGCATTCAGCCGGGGAGCGGGGTGTGCCATGCTTCAACGACCGTATTCCTTCCGCTGATTGGACACACTGATGATCCGCCGGATATCCGCGCTCCTGATCGCCGCCGCAGCCCTCCTGCCGGTCGCCGCGGCCCACGGCCACCACGCGCCGGCCTCCGCCGTCGCGCTCGAGGAGACCGG
>NZ_JAFLNG010000939.1 GCF_017427025.1 Streptomyces sp. FH025 | reverse complement strand
AGGTCCGGCACCAGGTAGCGGTCGCTCGTGCTGGTCCAGGCGTGGACCCCGGCGACCAGCTCCCGGGTGCCCTCCAGGTACCAGCGCCCCGCCGGGTGGCGGTGCCCCAGCTCCTGGCGCAGCTCCTCGCTCTCCCGCCGCAGTCGGACGATCCGGGCGCGCACCGCCCGTACGGCCCGGCTGCGGGTGCAGCCGCGGACCCGCTGCAGGGTGAGGACGGTGTTGAAGGCGGCCGTGCTCTGCCGCTCCTCCCGCTCCAGCGAGTAGAGGTCGTTGATCAGGGTGGCGGCGTCCGCGGTGTTGGCGCGCAGGCGGTGCAGCGCGGACTCGGCGCGCAGGGCGGCGGGGACTTCGGCGCCGTGAACCCGTTCCAGTATGTTCATGAACGGGTAGAGGCAGCTGCCGTGGCGGCGCAGCCGCATGGTGTCCGCGAGGCTGAGCCCGAGCGCGGGCACGGTGCCGCGGGCGCGGTGCTCGGCCTCGGCGGGGAAGGTGGCCAGGCAGGCCTGCCACTCGCGGGCCGCCCGGGCGCGCCAGGCGGGGGACATCGATTCGGTCTGGCGGTCCCAGAGCTCCCGCCAGGCGGTGAGGACCCGGCCGTCGGACCCGTTCGGGCCCGGGCCGTCGCCGAGGGCGTCGACCAGCGGGTCGACCAGTGCGCGGGCCTCGTCGGGGCGGCGCCCGGGCGGGCCGTCGAAGCGGTCGTCGAGGATGGTGAACCAGCCCAGCATGTCCACCAGCAGGTCCAGCTCGGTGCCCGTGACGCGTGGGAAGGCGTGGCCGATCAGCTCGTGCAGGGCGTAGCCCCGGTAGTCGGGCAGCTCGTCCGGGGTGAGCAGGCCGCGGCGGACCGCCCAGTCGGCGTGCCGGTCGGCGGCGGCGCGCAGTTCGGTCGACGGCCGGGAGGGCGCGACGACCGGCGGTGGTGCGGCGGGCGATGCGGTGGGTGGTGGTGGCGCCGCCGCGTCGCTGAACGGACACCGCCCCGGCGCAGCCGGCTCGTCCGCGGAACCCGCAGAACCCGCGGAACCCGCAGAACCCGCGGAACCCGTCGAGCCGGCCGCACCGGCCGCACCGGCCGCGCCCGTCGAGCCCGCCCGGTCCGCCGCGCGCGTCGAACCCGGTGAGCGGGGCGCCAGCCGTACCCGCAGCCCCTGCGCCTGGACGGTCGTCCAGACCACCTCCCGGGCCCGCGAACCCGGCACCGCCACCGGCCGCCAGCGGCGCAGGATGGCCGCCGCCGCGACGGTCAGCTCGGCCCAGGCGAAGGCCTCCCCGATGCACTTGTGCTTGCCGGCCCCGAAGGGGAGGAAGGACGGCCGCCCGGCCCCGCCGCCGTCCTGCCAGCGCTCGGGGCGGAAGTCGAGCGGGTCCGGGTAGCGGGTCGGGTCGCGGTGCAGCGCGGTGAGGCTGTACAGCAGCTCGGTGCCGGCCGGGATCCGGTACGGGCCGAGCTCGACCGGCGCCTCGGCGGTGCGCATCAGGAAGGCGTTGGGCGCGTGCAGCCGCACCACCTCCTGGGTGACGCTGCGGGTGTACGTGAGCCGGGCGAGCGCCTCCGGGGTGGGGGCGGCGCCCTCGGGCAGGTGTTCGTCCAGCTCGGCGAGGACGCGGGCCTCCACCTCGGGGTGGCGCAGGAGTTCGTCCAGCAGCCAGGTGAGCGTGGTGGAGACGGTCTCCGTCCCGGCGCCGAACATGGTGATCGCCTCGGAGCGGACGTCGGCCTCGGTGAGCGGACGGCCGGTGGCCGGGTCGGTGGCGGCGCGCAGGATGGCCGGCAGGGTGCCCCGCTGCTCCTCGGGCCGGGCGGAGGCCGAGCGGCCGTTGACGGCCTGGTCGACGACCCGGTTGAGGGCCCGGACGGCGGCGTCGAAGCGCCGGTTGACCGGCAGCGGCAGCCGGGCGAAGGCCGGGTGCGGGTAGAGGGACTGGACGATCTGGCCCTTCACCAGGTCCGGCAACGCCTGGTGGAAGGCGACGGTGGAGTCCTCGCTGAGCCGGGCGCCGAACAGCGTGCGGGTGACGATCTCCAGCGCGAGGTGGTTCATCTCCTTGGCCACGTCGAGGACCTGGCCGGGCCGCCAGCGCGCGGCCCGCTCCTCGGTGACCTGGTGCATCACGGCCAGGTACCCGGCCATCCGGTCCGGGCCGAAGGCGGGCTGGATGACCCGGCGGCGGTCCCGGTGGGCCTGGCCCTCGGACATCAGCAGACCGTCGCCGAAGGCCGTCTTCAGGGTGTCCTGGACGGCGCCGCGCGGGCAGTCGTAGGCGAGGGCCACCAGCAGGGTGTGGACCAGTCGGGCGTCGGTGACCACGCAGACGGTGCGCGGCCCGAGCCGGATGCGGACCACGCCGCCGTGGCGGGAGAGCGAGCCGAGGAAGCCGAGCGGGTCGCGCAGCAGGGCGCCGGCGTGCCCGAGGC
>NZ_JAFLNG010000938.1 GCF_017427025.1 Streptomyces sp. FH025 | reverse complement strand
GGGCCGCGTCGTCGTGGCCACCGCTGCGGCCGCCCGTAGACGACACCACCTGCACCACCCCTTCAGCGCCTCGCCAGCCCGGGCGGCAGCCACCCGACGTCCAGCCTAGGCACTCCGGGGCCCGTCCACATGGCACGGACGGGCCATCTCGGCGCCGCCGAAACGGGTGGCCGCCGCTCCCCGGACGGCCACCCGCTCCGGCGGCGCCCCGTCTCGCCCCGGCGCCGGAGCACTGCCCCGGCGGGCTACTTCGGGCTCTCCGAGGGCTTCATCTGGTAGATGTCCGAGGCCGGCGGCTCCGCCGCGTCGACCGGCTTGCCGAAGTCCGACAGCGAGGTGGTCGAGGTCACCTTCACCTGGTCCTTGGCCTCCTTCGACCCGGCCACCCCGGCGAAGGTGAACACCTCGACCACCTTGTGCAGCCGGCCCTGGTCGTCCAGCCAGGCGTCGTACGGGACCTCCTTCACGGTGAAGGTCTGCGCGCCCATCCGCAGCCCGTCCCCGCCCCGGCCGCCGGTCGCGTCGGCCGCCTTGGACAGGTCCAGGGTGCCCCGGTAGTGGTGCAGCACGGTCCCGTCCACGGTCTCGGCGCCGACCAGCTCGGCCTTCTGCACCCCGCGCAGCGCGCCCGCCGCCGAAGCCGGGTCGGTGGCGCCGCTGCTGACCAGGTTGCCGTCCGGCAGCTGACGCACGTCCAGCTTGACCCACTTGCCCTCGGGCACCTTGGCGCCGCTGTTCTGCAGGTAGACCGTGCCCGGCAGGACCACCTCGACGATCTTCCCGGTGGTCGCCGCGCCCGGCGGCACCTGCACCTCCAGCCGGCCGATCCGCTTCACGTAGTCGTAGCCGCCGGTCCCGCTGAACGAGGCCTTCTTCTCGGCGGACTCGGTGACCAGCTCGGTGGCGGTGTGCGCCGAGCCGGTGCGGCCGGTGATGTCGGCGGCGCTCCGCACCGCCGTCAGCGGGTCGGCGGCCAGCTGGTCCGGGGCGCCCGACTGCTGGTCGGAGGAGCCGGCACCGGAGTGGCCCGAGCAGCCGGCGGCTCCCGAGGCCAGGACGGCGGCGAGCAGGGCGGCCCCGGCCGCCGAGCGCAGGTGCGGACCCGGACGGCGCGCTGGCCGCCCGGTGCGCTGCTGGTCGGTCATCTTCATCCTCGCGACAACCCCCTCGGGCCCGACTGCCCTGCCGGACACCATGGGTGGGCAGAGCTCTTTCCGGGCAAACGAGTTGGAGCGCGAAGGGTTACGGTGCCGGGTGGCGAAGGGCGTCGCGCGGCGGGCCCCGGGCGCGTTACGGTGAATCACGTGCACAGTGAGCTGCCGGTCGCCCCCGGCACCACCCGGATGCCCGAGCACCGTGTCGCGATCAGCGAGCGCGGTTCCTTCGCCTTCGCGACCTGTAGCTGCGGCTGGTACTCACCGGCCCGCCGCTCCCGCGACCTGGCCCGCCGAGAAGGCGGCGGACACCTGGCGGAGAACGGCGGCGGGGAGCCGGAGTAGCTCCTCGGGGCTCAGGCCGCGAGATCGGACTCCGGCGGCTGTTCCTCGGAGCGCACCGCCCCGCGTCCGCGCCGACGGCCGCGCGCGACGGTGCCGCCGCGGCCCGGGCCGCCGCGCTCCGGGGCCCGGATCAGCGGGGCGACGGCCGTCCGGCTCAGCGCGTGGCAGAGCGGCACCAGCACCGCCATCGCGATCGGCGCCAGCAGCAGCACCACGGCGACCGCGAGCGCGAAGCCGCCGATCACGTCGGTCGGGTAGTGGACGCCCATGAACATCCGGCAGAAGCCCTGCAACAGGGCCAGACCGCCGGCGATCCAGCCGAGCCTGCGGTTCACCAGGAACAGCGCCACCGCGACCGCCATCGTCATGGTCGAGTGGTCGCTGACGAAGGAGTGGGTGCCCGCCTTGCCGTCCACCAGCACCAGCAGGTCCGGGTGGTCGACGAAGGGGCGCGGGCGGTTCACGATCGCGGCGATCGGCAGGTTGGCCAGCTCGGCGATCGCGACCGAGAGCGGCACCCAGAGCAGCCCGGCGATCGCCACCGGCGCGTCCGGGCGGCGTCTGGCCTGGAGCCAGCCCACCAGCCCGAGCATCGCCAGGCCGATCAGGATGCCGTACTCGCCGACCCACGAGACCAGGTGGTCCAGCCACTGCGGGGAGCTCTTGGCCAGGTCGTTGACGGCGCGGAGCAGGCCGAGGTCGGGGTTGGTCGTGTCGGCAAGCGGCGTCGACACGCCGCACCTCCTTCTGGTCCGCTGCATTCGGTCGTTCGGCCGGGGCCCGCCCGGCGCGGAAAAGCTGACGAGGGGCCACCGGACCCAACGTCATCGCCGGGACACAGCGTTCCACGGGAACGCGCGGTTATGGAAACTTGACTCAGCGTCCACAGCGCGCACACAGGTCACTCGGGGCTCAACCGTTCCCACC
>NZ_JAFLNG010000937.1 GCF_017427025.1 Streptomyces sp. FH025 | reverse complement strand
TTTTCCAGCTTATCAGATCTTCTCGGCCGTTCTTACCGGCTTCGTTTTTCTGAATTCCCGCTGGCGGGATTTCCTTGAACTTCGCTCCGAAGCTTATCAAAGCTTTCGGTGTGCTCAGTCCGCGGAATTTGCTTCGTCAGAGGCAGCGCATTTCGTGAAACGCACTTGCCTCGATTCGGCGGTGTCGTAGACACTAACGCCCGGGCCGACCGTTGTCCAGTCAGTCCCAACCGTTCAAACCTACTAGCCCACCCCGACCACGTCAATGGTTTGGCTGAGATGCGAGAAGAGTAGCAGGTCAGCAGCCTGTTGATCACATCGGCTCAGGCCGCGACGGGCTGTAGATCCACCCGGTCGGCCGCATCCACATCGCCGAACTCTCCGCCCTCCGCCGCCTTCCGGCCCAACACCAGGGCATAGACGAGGAAGGCGACCTCGGCCAGCACTCCGATGGAGATGCGCGCCCAGGTGGGCAGGCCCGACGGGGTCACGAAGGCTTCGAGGACACCGGAGACCGCCAGTACCGTCGCCAGGCCGATCGACATTCCGATAATCGAGCGTCCCTGTTCGGCCAGCGCTACGGAACGTGTCCGCGAGCCGGGGTCGATGACGGTCCAGCCGAGGCGCAGCCCCAGGCCGCCGGCCACGAAGACCGCGGTCAGCTCCAGCAGGCCGTGCGGAATGAGCAGGCCGAGGAAGACGTCGAGTCGCCCGGCGGAGGCCATCAGCCCGATACCGACGCCGAGGTTGACCACGTTGGTCCACATCACGAAGAGCACCGGGATTCCCAGCGCGATCCCGTACAGCAGGCACTGCACGGCGATCCAGGCGTTGTTCGTCCAGACCTGCGCGGCGAAGGAGCTGGCCGGCCGGTCCGAGTAGTACGTCTCGTACTGGCCGCCGGGACGGGTCATCTCCCGCAGGTGCTCGGGGGCGATGAGGCTGTTGCGGACCTCGGGGTGGGTCGCCATCCACCACGCGAGCAGCGTCGTGAAGACCAGCGAGACGACCGCGACCGGCAGCCACCACCGGCGGGCGCGGTACAGCGCGGCCGGGAAGCTCACCGTGTAGTAGCGGGCGACGTCCTGCCAGCCGTTGGTCCGGGCGCCGGTCACCGCGCTGCGCGCCCGGGAGACCAGGCCGGTCAGCCGGCTCACCAGGGCCGGGTCCGGCGCGGCGGCCTGGACCTTGGCGAGGTGACCGGTGGCCCGCTGGTAGAGGGTGACCAGTTCGTCGGCCTCCTCACCGCTCAGTCGGCGCCTGCGGGCGAGGGCGTCCAGCCGGGCCCACTCCCCCTGGTGGGTGGCGACGAAGACGTCCAGGTCCATTCGGCGGCTCCATGGTCGGCGATGGGCGCGAGGCGCGCGTGCCCGGTCGGGCGGCGGTCAGGCGGCGGTCAGGCAGGTGCGCGGGCAGGTACGTACGGACACGTGCGGCCCAGCATGCCAGGAGCCTTCGGCACCCGGGCCGCCGGGATCTCACTTCCCGTCCGCCCACCGCGCGCCGTATGTTTGCCGCTGCGGATCAGACTGCGGAGAGCGGGTCGTGGGGGCCGATCCGGGCGAACTCCCTCCCCCCGCACGAGCGTGAACGGACAGGTGTCTTGAGCGACCTGGTGACGGGTGAGGCGGTCGTCCTCGACCTCCAGACGGCGAAGCTTCCGAGCAGGGCCCTGGCGATCGTGCTGGACCTGCTCGTGGAGTTCGCGGCCCTGTTCGTGTCCGCGCTGGTCCTGAGCGTCGCCCTGATCGACCTCGACGGGGCGGCGCTGGCGGCCACCATGCTCGGCCTGATGGTGTTCTTCCTGGTCGCCGTGCCGGTGATGGTCGAGACCCTCAGCCACGGGCGCTCGCTCGGCAAGGCCACGATGGGCCTGCGGGTGGTGCGCACCGACGGCGGCCCGGTGCGGTTCCGGCACTCGCTGGTGCGCGGGCTGGTCGGCTTCATCGAGCTGATCGCGGTGACCGGAGCCCCGGCCGTGATCACCTCGGCGCTGAACTCGGACGGCAAGCGGCTCGGCGACATCTTCGCCGGGACGGTGGTCGTCCGCGAGCGCACCCCGGGTGCGGGCGGGCCGGCCAGCCCGCTGCCGCCCGTGCACCCGCAGCTGCTCCACGACATGGGCCGTGAGCTGGTCGCGATGGACCTGTCCGCCGTGCCCGAGCCGCTCTGGCTCGCGATCCGCCAACTGCTGGGCCGGATCGACCAGTTGGAGCCATCCGTAACGCTCCGCATGTCCACCGGGCTGGCCCAGGACCTGTCCGCCCGGATCGGCCACCCGGTGCCGCCGGGGCTGCACCCGGCCGCCTACCTGGGCGCGGTGCTCACCGAGCGCCAGCGCCGGGAGTGGATGCGCGCCCACACGCAGCGGCAGGTCGCGCCCCCGATACCCGCCCCGCGCCCGTCCGCCGCACCGGCCGCACCGA
>NZ_JAFLNG010000936.1 GCF_017427025.1 Streptomyces sp. FH025 | reverse complement strand
CACGGTGGCCGTCGCGGTGATGCCGAGCCGGTTGCCCCTGGCACGCAGGGCTTTGTGTCGCATGCGCGTCCTCCAGACGGGTGGGGTACCGCCGCGCGGGTGGGAGGCGCGGCGGACGGAGGTGTGGCGTCATCGTGGGGTGGCGCGCCCGGCATGGGAAGAGCCCGCAGCGCTCGCCGGTGACGGCCGGCGGGCCCGCCGGGGGCGGGACCACGGCGGCGACCAGCGGCGGAGCCCGGCCCCCGCAGCCGTGGGCCGTTCGGCTCCACAGCATGTAAGTTTCAGCGTCTCGTGGGAGCGCTCCCGCGACTATTGACGACGTTTCGGGGGCCCTGGCTTGATGTGAAGGGATCGCCGCGCCCCCGATCTGGGCGCGTTCCCACCACATTCTGCGATCCCGTCAGGAATCCCACCCCTCCGAAAGGACCCGGACGTGCCCCATACCGTCCTGCGTCGTCTACGCACGGCAGCGGCCGCCTCGCTGCTCGGCGTCACCGGCCTGCTGCCGAGCATCGGCGCCGCCACCCCCGCGCACGCGGCCACCGTCCACGTCGCCAACCCGTTCGCCGGGGCGACCGGCTACCTCAACCCCGACTACACGGCCGAGGTGAACGCCCAGGCCTCCGCCGACGGCGGCGCCCAGGGCGCTCTCGAAGCGCAGGTCGCCGCCAACCCCACCGCCGTCTGGATGGACCACATCGGCGCGATCGCCGGCGACGGCGGGCGGCTCGGCCTCCAGGCCCACCTGGACCACGCCCTCGCCCAGCAGCAGCAGTCAGGCACGCCGGTCGTCCTCCAGGTCGTCGTCTACGACCTGCCCGGCCGGGACTGCGCCGCCATCGCCTCCAACGGCGAACTCCCCGCCACAGCGGCGGGGTTGAACACGTACGAGACGCAGTACATCGACCCGATCGCGGCCGTCCTCGCCAACCCGAAGTACGCGGGCCTGCGGATCGCGGCCATCATCGAGCCGGACTCCCTGCCCAACACCGTCACCAACCAGTCCAAGCCGGCCTGCGCCACCGCCGCGCCGTACTACGAATCGGGCATCGAGTACGCGCTCAACAAGCTGCACGCGATCCCCAACGTGTACAACTACCTGGACATCGGCCACGCGGGCTGGCTCGGCTGGTCCACCAACATGGTGCCGGCGGGCCAGGAGTACGCCAAGGTCGCCCGGGCCACCACCGCCGGGTTCGCCAGCGTCGACGGCTTCATCAGCGACACCGCCAACACCACCCCGCTGACCGAGCCGTTCCTGACCAACCCGGACCTCACCGTCGGCGGGCAGCCGCTGAAGTCGGCCAACTTCTACCAGTACAACCCCGTGTTCGACGAGTACCACTACAACACCGCGATGTACTCCACCCTGGTGTCCAACGGGTTCCCGAGCAGCATCGGCATGCTGGTCGACACCTCGCGCAACGGCTGGGGCGGCCCCGCCCGGCCCACCGCGCTCAACTCCGGCCCCACCACGGTGGACGCGTACGTCGCGGCCAACAAGGTCGACCGGAAGCCCTTCCGCGGCGACTGGTGCAACATCGAAGGCGCTGGCATCGGCGCCCGCCCGCAGGCCCAGCCGTACGGCGCGGGCAGCCCGATCATCGCCTTCCTGTGGGTCAAGCCGCCGGGTGAGTCGGACGGCGACTACCCGAGCGCCACCCACCCCCACGGCGACCCGCACTGCGACCCGAACGGCACCCAGACCGACGGGAACGGCAACACCTACCCCACCGGCTCCATGTCCGAGGGCAACGTCCCGGCGGGCCAGTGGTTCCCCGCCCAGTTCCGGCAACTGGTCCAGAACGCCTACCCCGCGTTCGACGGCTCCGGCGGCACCACCACCGGCCCGACCGCGCCGAGCGGACTGACCGTCACCGGTACCACCAGCAGCAGCGTGTCGCTCAGCTGGACGGCCTCCACCGGCCCGGCCGCCGTGACCGGCTACTCGGTGTACCGGAACGGGGCCAAGGTCGCGACCGCGACCGGCACGAGCTACACCGACTCCGGGCTCTCCCCCGCCACCGCCTACCGGTACACCGTCACCGCGCAGGACGCAGCCGGGAACACCTCCCCAGCCTCCGCCGCGGTGACCGCCACCACGGCGACGTCCGGCGGTGGCGGCAGCAGCAGCGGCTGCTCCGCCACCTACGCGGTCGGCAGTGACTGGGGCAACGGCTTCACGGCCAGTGTCACCGTCGCCAACACCGGCACCACGGCGACCAAGTCCTGGACCGTCACCTGGAGTTGGGGCGGCAACCAGCAGATCACCAACAGCTGGAGCGCCACCACCGCCCAGAGCGGCGCCGCCGTGACGGCCGCCAGCCAGGCGTACAACGGCGCCCTGGCGCCGAACGCCACCACCAGCTTCGGCTTCCAGGCGACCTACTCGGGCGGCAACACCGCCCCGTCGCTGACCTGCACCGC
>NZ_JAFLNG010000935.1 GCF_017427025.1 Streptomyces sp. FH025 | reverse complement strand
CCAGCGCCCCGACCGAGTCGTACGTGGGCAGCAACCCGATCGCCGTGGTCGACCCGCCCATCAGCAGCAGGCTCAGCACCAGCAGCTTCTTCCGCCCCACCCGGTCCCCGAAGTGCCCGAACACCAGGGCCCCGAGCGGCCGCGCCGCGAACCCGATCGCGTACGTGAGGAACGACAGCAGCGTCCCCGTCAGCGGATCGCTGTTCGGGAAGAACAGCTTCCCGAACACGAGCGCCGCAGCTGTTCCGTACAAGAAGTAATCGAACCACTCGATCGTCGTGCCGATCAGGCTCGCGGCCACGACCCGCGGGAGTGAACTGGTCGCCGCCGAGCCACGTGCAGAGGCGTTCATGGTCACCACTTCCAGTGCTGGAGGGAGCGGAGGATGTCGCCACAAGGTAGGAAGCCCTCGCCCCCTGGACTATGTGACCAACCCACATACTCCTGGGCCCGGTTGTGAGTGCCCACCCCATGAACGGACCAAGCTCTCGGTCCTGCCCCGGTGTCGTTCCGCCGCTGCTTCGGCGAGGCCGGAGCAGCGGCGGAACGGTACGGGGGGAGAGCGGTCAGTGCGCCGTCCAGCCTCCGTCGACGGGGAGGCTGGCGCCGGTGATGTAGGAGGCGGGTGGGGTGCAGAGGTAGAGGGCGAGGGCGGCGACCTCGGCGGGCTCGATGAGGCGCTTGACGGCGGTGCGGTCGAGCATGACGTGCTCGACGACCTCGTCCTCGTGGATGCCGTGGGCCAGGGCCTGGGCGGCGATCTGCTTCTCCACCAAGGGGGTTCGGACGTAGCCGGGGTTGAGGCAGTTGCTGGTGACGCCGTAGGGGGCGCCCTCCAGCGCGACGGTCTTGCTGAGGCCCTCCAGGGCGTGCTTGGCGGTGACGTACGCGGACTTGAAGGCGCTGGCGCGCAGGCCGTGGACGGAGGAGATGTTGACGATCCGGCCCCACTCCTGCGCGTACATGTGGGGAAGCGTGCGGCGCAGGATGCGGAACGGGGCCTCCACCATCACGCGCTGGATGAGGGTGAAGCGGTCGACCGGGAACTCGTGCACGGGCGCGACGTGTTGGAAGCCGGCGTTGTTGACCACGATGTCGGCGTCGTCCGGCAGGGCGTCCACGGCCTCCGGGTCGGCGAGGTCGGTGACGATCGCGCGCCCGCCGATCCGCTCCGCGAGCTCCCGGGCCGGGTCGGCCGCGAGGTCGACGACGTAGACCAGGGCGCCGGCCTCCGCGAGGGTCTCGGCACAGGCCCGGCCGATGCCCGAGGCGGCCCCGGTGACCAGGGCCGTACGGCCGTCGAGCGGGCGGGCAGTAGAGGTGTCCATGGCCGAGAACGGTAGGAATCCGGCGGCGCGGCTCCCATGTGGCGGGCCGCTACAGCACCCTGGTGAGCTATGGCGGTGACCGCCATGACGGTCGAGAAGCGGTTCGGCGGCGAATGGCCAAACCCGTCCCGGTCGCGCTTCCCCACAATGGGCGCGGATGCTTCACCCGTTCGGAGGATTGCTCGGTCAGATCCACCCATAGCGCCCGAATGCTCGCTACATTCACGCCGATTCCCGACAGGGGGCGCCGCCCCAGGCCGCCGAAGTGCTGGTAGAGCCCGGTGCGACGTCCGAGAGGTGTTGACTGACATGCCCCAACGGCCTGCAACCGACAGCCCGGCGTACGGACCGCTCGACCCGCTCGGCCAGCACCGAGGCCCGGTCGGCCGGGCCCTTCCGGACGCCCCCGACGCCCTGGCCCCCGAGGCCCTGACGGCCGACACGCTGACCGCCGACGCGACGACCACCGAGGAACCGCGGCTGCCCGCGCAGACCACACCCGACCGGCACGAAGCCACGGCCGCACCCCCGCCCGCGCGCACGACCAGCCATACCGGCCACTCCGGCCCGAGCCCGCAGAACGGCCAGCTCGCCGCGCTGATCGAGGAGGCCGGCTTCTCGCACGCCGGCCTGGCCCGCAGGGTCGACCAGCTCGGCCTGGAGCACGGCCTCGACCTGCGCTACGACAAGACCTCGGTCACCCGCTGGCTGCGCGGCCAGCAGCCCCGCGGCGCGACCCCGGCGCTGATCGCCGAGGTCTTCACCCGCCGCCTCGGCCGTCGCCTCACCGCCCAGGACCTCGGCCTGGACGCCTGCGCCCCGGTCTACGCGGGCCTGGAGTTCGCCGAGACCCCGCAGGAGGCGGTGGACATCGTGGCGAGCATGTGGCGCAAGGACAACGGCCCGCAGTCCGAGCTGCGCCGGATCGCCTTCACCCCGGCCGGCCTGGTCGTCCCCAGCCGGGACTGGCTGATCGGCCGCACCGACGAGCGGGTCGCCCGGGACGGTTCCACCATGGCCCGTCCGGACGCCGCCACCGGCCCGCCGGGCCCGGGCGCCCCGAGCACCGAGACCCCCCGGCAGAACGCGCCGGGCGCACC
>NZ_JAFLNG010000934.1 GCF_017427025.1 Streptomyces sp. FH025 | reverse complement strand
CTGCGGATCCCGCCGCCGGAAGGCCTCGATCAGCGGCCGGTGGTCGGCGGCGTTCTCGTGCAGCTCCGGCCGGACCCGGTGCAGCGACAGCACCGTCCACACCTCGACGCCCAGGCCCTCCCAGGTCCGCAGCAGCGTCCCGTTGCCGGAGGCGGCGACGATCTCGCGGTGGAACGCCACCCCGTGCCGGGCCTGCCCGAGCGCGTCGCCCGCTGCGGCCGCCGCCGCCATCGACTCGGCGTGCCGTTCCAGGGCGGAGACGTCCCCGGCCAGCCGGACCACCGCCGACTCGGCGGCCAGTCGCTCCAGCGCGGCCCGAACCTTGTACACCTCGCGCAGCTCCGCCGGGCCGATCTCGCGCACCCGTACGCCCCGGTTGGGCTCGGCGTCGAGCAGTCCGAGGGTCTGGAGCGAGCGCAGCGCCTCGCGCACCGGCGCCTGGCTGACGTTCAACTCGGCCGCCAGGCGCCGCTCGACGATCCGGTTCCCGGGCTGCCAGCGCCCGTTCAGCAGACCCTCCAGCAGCAGCCCTCGCACCTGTTCGCCGAGCGGCACCCGGGACAGCGGGTCGGTCTCCCCGACGGGTGTCGGCGTCGGCGCCGGGTGGGTCATGGCGGGCTCCAGGCTTTCGGGGAGGGGGAGTCGGCGGGGCAGGTCAGGCCAGGCCCAGTTCGTCGCCGGCGCGCGGGGCGAGGAAACGGTCGACGTCCGCCGCCGTCACCCCGGCGAGCGCGGCCGGCGACCAGCGCGGGTTGCGGTCCTTGTCGATCACCTGGGCGCGGATGCCCTCGACCAGGTCGTGGCCGTCCAGCGCCGCGCAGGAGACCCGGTACTCCTGGTCGAGCGCGGCCTCCAGGGAGGGGAGCGCACGGGCCCGGCGCAGCGCGGCCAGGGTGACCTTGACGGCGGTGGGGGAGTTCGCGAGGACCAGCTCGGCGGCCTCCTTCGCCTCCGGCACGCCGGAGTCGAGCAGGCGCTCGACGATCTCCTCGGCGGTATCGGCCGCATAGCAGGCGTCGATCCAGCCGCGCTGGGCGGCGAGGACGGCGGGTGGCGCGGGTTCGGCGTGCGCGGCGGCGGTGGCGGCCGGGTCACCGCCGTGCGTGAGGGCGTCCAGCAGCTCGGGTATCCGCGCGGACGGGACGTAGTAGTCGGCGAAGCCGCACAGCAGCGCGTCGCCGGGGCCCATGGAGACGGAGGTGAGTCCGAGGTGGGTGCCCAACTCGCCTGGGGCGCGGGCGAGCAGGTGGCTGCCGCCGACGTCCGGGACGAGCCCGATCCGGGTCTCGGGCATCGCGACCGCGGAGCGCTCGGTGACGATCCGCACCGCGCCGTGGGCGGAAAGGCCGACGCCGCCGCCCATGGTGATGCCGTCCATCACCGCGACGTACGGCTTCGGGTAGCGGGCGATCAGCGCGTTCAGGCGGTACTCGTCGCGGAAGAAGGCGCGGGTGTCGGCCCCGCCCGCCCTGGCGTCGTCGTGCATCGCGCGGATGTCCGCTCCCGCGCAGAGGCCGCGCTCACCGGCGCCGGTCAGTACGACGGCGCGGACCCGGTCGTCCGTGGCCCAGTCGTCCAGGGTCGCGCGGAGGGTGGTGATCATGCCGTGGGTCAGTGAGTTGAGCGCCCGCGGGCGGTTCAGCACGATCCGTCCGACCGTGCCCTCCAGGAAGGCCTGGACCTCTGCCGGCTCTGCGCTCATCGGACCGCTCCCGTCCCCTCGGTGATGTCGTCGGCGATTCCGCCTCCCGCCGTCCACCGTACCGGGGTGGGGGCCCGTTGTGATCACGTGCCCGATGGGTGCGTTCTGGTGGGTGCGCTCCCGATGGGTGCGTACCCGATGCGCGCGCGGCGGGCTGGGCGGGTGTCCGGCGGGAAAGGTCGGGGACGGTCGGGAGGCGTTACGGCCAGGCGCGCAGGGCGAGTTCGGCGGTGTGGGCCAGGTCGGCGGCGGTTGCGCCGTCGCGGGCCTGCTGGGACATGCCCTGGATCACCGCGGCGAAGTAGCCGGCCAGTGCCTTCGGATCGGCCTCGGGCGGCAGTTCGCCGTCCTCCCGGGCGGCGCGCAGCCGGTCCTCGAAGACCCGCAGGTTCCGGCTGCGCTGGTCGCGCAGGCGGGCCTGGACCTCGGCGTCCTGCGGGGTGACGTTGGTGGCGGCGCTGATCACGAGGCAGCCGGCCGGATGGGACGGGTCGGGGTAGATGGCCGCGGCCTCGCGCAGGATGCGGGCGAAGGCCGCGTGCGCGCTGGTCTCCTCGGCCAGCGCGCGGCCGGCGAACGCGCCGGCGGGGGAGCTGCCGTAGTGGCGGACGACCTCCTCGAAGAGCGCCCGCTTGTCGCCGAAGGCGGCGTAGAGGCTGCCGGGGCGGATGCCCATGGCGGTGGTGAGGTCGGTGACCGAGGTGGCCTCGTAGCCGCGTTCCCAGAACAGGCGGGTGGCT
>NZ_JAFLNG010000933.1 GCF_017427025.1 Streptomyces sp. FH025 | reverse complement strand
CCGGGCACCGCCACGGCGACGCTGCCGCTGGGCACCCCGACGCACTGAGTCGGACGCACCGGTCACCCGGAGGCCGCCCGGCGTCGTCGACGCCGGGCGGCCTCTTCGCACGCTTACTCCGCCGCGCCGCTGTCGGGCTCGAAGCGGATGAGCACCGCCTTGGAGGTCGGGGTGTTGCTGATGTCGGCGGTCGAGTCCAGCGGGACCAGGACGTTGGTCTCGGGGTAGTAGGCCGCGGCGCCGCCCCGGGCGACGGGGTAGTGGACCACCCGGAAGTGCGGGGCGCGGCGCTCGACGCCGTCCTTCCACTCGCTGACCAGGTCGACGTACCGGCCCTCGACGAGGCCGAGTTCGGCGGCGTCGGCCGGGTTGACCAGGACCACGCGGCGGCCGCCCTTGATGCCGCGGTAGCGGTCGTCGAGGCCGTAGATCGTGGTGTTGTACTGGTCGTGGGAGCGCAGGGTCTGGAGCAGCAGGCGGCCCGGCGGGACCTCGGGGGCGGTCAGCGGGTTGACGGTGAAGTTGGCCAGGCCGGTGGCGGTGGGGAAGGTGCGGGAGTCGCGCGGGCCGTGCGGGAGGGTGAAGCCGCCGGGGCGGCGGACCTTCTCGTTGTAGTCCTCGAAGCCCGGGATCACCCGGGCGATCCGCTCGCGCAGGGTGTCGTAGTCCGCCGCGAACTCCTCCCACGGCACGGTGTCCTGCGGCCCGAGGACGGTACGGGCGAGGCGGCAGATGATCGCGGTCTCGGAGAGCAGGCCGGGTGCGGGCGGGCGCAGGCCGCCGCGGGAGGCGTGGACCTGGCCCATCGAGTCCTCGACCGTGACGAACTGGGCGCCGGAGCCGGTGACGTCCCGGTCGGTGCGGCCGAGGGTGGGCAGGATCAGGGCGCGGGCGCCGGTGACCACGTGCGAGCGGTTGAGCTTGGTGGAGACGTGGACGGTCAGCCGGCAGCGCCGCATCGCGGCCTCGGTGACCTCGGTGTCCGGGGTGGCCGCGACGAAGTTGCCGCCCATCGCGAAGAACACCTTGACCCGGCCGTCCCGCATCGCGCGGATGGTGTCCACCGAGTCGTGGCCGTGCTCGCGCGGCGGCTCGAAGCCGAACTCCTCGCCCAGCGCGTCCAGGAAGGCCGTGCTCGGCCGCTCGAAGATGCCCATGGTGCGGTCGCCCTGGACGTTGCTGTGCCCGCGCACCGGGCAGACCCCGGCGCCGGGGCGGCCGACGTTGCCGCGCAGCAGCAGGAAGTTGACCACCTCGCGGATGGTCGGCACCGAGTGCTTGTGCTGGGTGAGGCCCATCGCCCAGCAGACGATGATCCGCTTCGAGGACAGCACCAGCCGGCCGAGCTCCTCGATCTGCTCCCAGGGCAGGCCGGTCGCGGCGAGCACCTCGCCCCGGTCGGTGTCGAGCGCCTGCGCCTCGAACTCCTCGAAACCGTGGCAGTGTTCGGCGACGAAGGCGCGGTCGACCCCGTCCTTCTCCAGGACGATCCGGTTGAGCGCGCGGAACAGCGCGAGGTCCCCGCCGAGGCGGATCTGGAGGAAGAGGTCGGTCAGCTTGGTGCCGTGGCCGACCAGGCCGCGGGCCTGCTGCGGGTTCTTGAACCGCTCCAGGCCGGCCTCCGGCAGCGGGTTGACGCTGACGATGGTGGCGCCGGCCCGCTTGGCGCGCTCCAGGGCGGAGAGCATCCGGGGGTGGTTGGTGCCCGGGTTCTGGCCGGCCACGATGATCAGGTCGGCCTGGTAGAGGTCCTTGAGGCTGACGCTGCCCTTGCCGACGCCGAGCGTCTCGGTGAGTGCCGAGCCGGAGGACTCGTGGCACATGTTGGAGCAGTCCGGCAGGTTGTTGGTGCCCAGCCGGCGGGCGAACAGCTGGTACGCGAAGGCGGCCTCGTTGCTGGTCCGGCCGGAGGTGTAGAAGGCGGCGCCGTCCGGGGTGTCCAGGGCCCGCAGCTCCTCGGCGACCAGCGCGAAGGCGTCGTCCCAGGAGACCGGCCGGTAGTGGGTGGCGCCCTCGTCGAGCAGCATCGGCTGGGTGAGCCGGCCCTGCTGGCCGAGCCAGTAGCCGGAGCGCTCGGCCAGTTCGGCGACGGGGTGGGCGGCGAAGAACTCGGCGCGTATCCGGCGCTCGGTGGCCTCCTCGGCGACGGCCTTGGCGCCGTTCTCGCAGAACTCCGCGGTGTGCGGCTTGTCCGGCTCCGGCCAGGCGCAGCCGGGGCAGTCGAAGCCGTTCGGCTGGTTGACCTTGAGCAGGGTGGCGAGGGTGCGGCGGGCGCCCATCTGCTCGGTGGCCATGCGCAGGCTGTGGCCGACGGCGGGCAGGCCGGCGGCCGCGTGCTGGGGCGCGGACACCTCGGGGGCGTCCTGCGCCGGATCGCTCTGCGGGGCCTGCTTGGCCATGACTGCGCTCCTCGGCTCTGCGGTCCGAGCCGCCGCACCGTTA
>NZ_JAFLNG010000932.1 GCF_017427025.1 Streptomyces sp. FH025 | reverse complement strand
CGTCAGCGACTCCACCAGCCCGGCGATGGTGTCGAACGGCCGGTACTCCGCGTACTCCGCGCCCAGCGCGCGGGCCCGCTCGCGGAACCGGCCCTCCCCGAGCACCTGGTCGACCGCCCAGCCGACCGCCTCCGGCGCCGGGCGGCCCGTCCGCAGGTCGAGCCCCGCGCCCGACCACTGCACCCGGGCCGCCACCTCCGGCTTGTCCTCGCTCACCCCGGCCACCACCACCGGTACCCCGTACCGCAGCGCGGTCTGCACCCCGCCGTAGCCGCCGTTGCTCACCAGCGCGTCGGTGTGCGGCAGCAGCCGCTCGAACGGGACGTAGTCCACGGCGCGCACGTTGTCCGGCAGGCGGCCGCCCAGCAGCCCGGCCAGCAGCTGCGGCCCGTCCGGACGCCCGGTGGCCGCCACCACCAGCACGTCCCGCTCGGCCAGGGCGGCGACGGTCGGCGCGATCAGCTCCCCGAGGTCGGTGTTGGCCAGCGTCCCCTGGGTCACCACCACGACCTGCCGCTCGCCGGTCACCTCGCCCCACCACGACGGCAGCGGCCGCTCCCCGCCGACGGCGCCGGGCAGCGCGCCGATCAGCCGGTACGAGGCGGGCGCGTCGCTGCGCGGGTACTCGAAGCCCGGCACGGTCAGCTGCACGAACACGTCCGGCACCGCCACCACGGCCCGTCCGCGCGGCCCCTCCGGCAGTTGGACGCCCGCCTCCGCGAACACCTTCTCCGCGTACCGCTGCAACGGCTCGCCGCGCCGGTCCAACTCCTCCTGGAGGGCCCGGTTGCGGGCCCTGCCCTCCTCCCCCGGCATCGGCGGCAGTCCCAGCCCGAACGGCGCGGTGTCCGCGCTCGGCAGCATCGACGGCGTGACCCCGACGCCGATCAGCGCCGGGCGCTCCGCCCTCGGCCGGCCCAGCGCCAGCGCCAGCGCGCCCTGGAGGAAGGCGTCCGCGATCACGGCCTCGGCCGGGAACTCCGCCAGCAGCGCGAGCAGCGCCCGGTACTGGTGCGGGACCGGGTCGAGGAACACGCGCCGCACGTCGAAGGCGATCCGCTCCGGCCCGGGCGGCAGCTCCGACCGCCCGGGGAAGCTCGCGTCGAGGTCGCGGTCGTCGAAGTCGGCCTCGGCCGGGAGCGCGACGAACCGCGCCCCCGCCCGCGCGGCCGCCCCGGCGAACCGCGCGCCCCCGAGGAACACCACCTCGTGCCCCCGGGCGGCGAGGTCGGCGGAGATGGCCAGCAGCGGGCCGGTGTGCCCGAGCGCGGGCATGGCAGTGGTGATGATCCTGGACAGCGGAGGCTCCTGAGCTCGAACGTGATGCGTTGTCGGACCCACGGTAGGCAGCGGCGACAGACAAACGATCAACAGCCCGTCCGGCCTTCCGACCATCCGCCTGTCTGTCCGTCTACCCGTCTGTCCGTCTACCTGCCCGTTCGTCCGTTCGTCCGTCCGTTCGTTCGTCCGGAGATGCTGCCCGGGCTCAGGGGCGCACGGCCTCCGGTACCGGCTCCTCCGTCACGGCTGGGGCCGCGTCAGAGCTGCGGCGGGGTGACCGGCAGACTGCGCTTGTGCCCGGTGCGGTGGTAGTGGCCGAGGACGGTGCGGAAGACGTCCTCGCTGACCGGCAGGCCCTCCAGGAAGTCGTCCAGGGCGTCGTACTCGACACCGAGGGCCTCCTCGTCGGGGCGGCCGGGGGCGAGGTTCTCCAGGTCCGCGGTGGGGACCTTCCCGACCAGGTCGGCGGGCGCGCCAAGGGCGGCGGCGACGGAGCGCACCTGGCGCTTCGTCAGGCCGGAGAGCGGCATCACGTCGGCCGCGCCGTCACCGTACTTGGTGAAGAAGCCGACGGCCGCCTCGGCGGCGTGGTCGGTGCCGACGACCAGCCCGCCGCCCGCGCCCGCCGCCGCGTACTGGACCACCATCCGCTGGCGGGCCTTGACGTTGCCGCGCACGAAGTCCTCGTGGGCGTGGTCGCTGAAGGTGAGGCCGGCGGCGAGGAGGGCGTCCCAGGCGGCGTCGGTCGCGGGCTTGATGTCGACGGTCAGCACCTCGTCGGCCCGGATGAAGTCGAGCGCGCGCTGGGCGTCCGCCTCGTCCGCCTGGACGCCGTAGGGCAGCCGCATGGCGATGAAGGACACCTGGTGGCCCTCGGCGCGCAGCCGCTCGACGGCGAGCTGGCAGAGCCGCCCGGTGGTGGTGGAGTCGACCCCGCCGCTGATGCCCAGCACCAGGGTGCGGGCACCCGAGGCCCGTACCTGGTCGGCCAGGAAGGCCACCCGGCGCTCGGCCTCCTTCGCGGGGTCGGGCACGGGGGCCACCCCGAGGGCGAGGGCGATCTCCCGCTGGACGTCGGCGGGCAGGGGTTCGGTCATGGTCGACTCCGTAGTGCTCGGGCCATTCGCAGTGATACAGGCCCATAGTGCCTGACCCCGTTCGA
>NZ_JAFLNG010000931.1 GCF_017427025.1 Streptomyces sp. FH025 | reverse complement strand
GTTGGCGTCGCGCAGGTCCGCACCGATGAGGTCGGCCAGGCGGAGGTCGGCGCCGGAGAGGTCGGCGGCGACGAGGAGGGCTCCGCGCAGGTTGGCGCCCTGGAGGTCGGCGCCGCGCAGGCGGGCGCCGAAGAGGTCGGCGCCGCGGTGTTCGCGGCGGCGGGGGACGGCGGCGCGGACGAGTTCGCCGGCGCGCAGCAGCAGTTCGGCGACCCGCTGGCGGTGGGCCGCGACGTCGACGGCGAGGATCTCCTCGGGGGTGCCGCCGGCGAGGCGGTCGGTCTCCTCCAGGGCCGCGCGCAGTTCGGCGTGGACGGCGCGGGCGGGTTCGAAGGTGAGCGCCTCGGTGAGGTGGCGGAGCAGTTCGTGGAGCTGCCGCACGATCGGGAAGACGTCGAACATCGGCCGGGCGCTGGCGGGTTCCTCCCGCCAGCTGACCCCGCCGAAGGTGACCTGGGAGACCCGCTGCCCGGCCCCGAAGCAGTCGTAGACGGTGCAGCCCTGGAAGCCGCTGTCCCGCAGCCGGGCGTGGATGCCGCAGCTGAAGTCCTCCTGGAGGTTGCGGCAGGGGGTGCCGGCGGCCTTGTTCACGGCGAAGTCGGCGGTGGCCGCGAAGGGCAGGGCGACGCAGCAGAGCCCGAAGCAGCTGCGGCAGTCGGACTGGAGCGGGGTCGGCGCGGCCGCCGTCCGGTCCTGCGGCGACTCCTGCGGCGACTCGATCTCGCGCACGTTCCGGGGTCCTTCCACCAGCGGGTGTTTCGAGTGCCAAATCCTACTGGGCAGGGCCACCCGAGTGCCGGTAAGGTGCCGATCGACTCTAGGGCCATTACATGCGGGGGTGGGCGCCATGCGGCAGCCGGACATCAGGAAGACGGTCGAGATGTGGATCGGCGGTTGGACCGTCTCCCGGGGCGCCGCCGAGCCGGTGGACCGGCCCTGGGGCTGGACCATCGACGTCGGCGCGCCCGTCGGCGAGGTGGCCCGGCACGTGCTGCCCGAGCCGACCGAGGCCGACGTCCGCAAGCTCGCCGAGACCACCACCGCGCCGACCACCTGGCTGAAGCTGTTCGCCGAGGACGACACCGTGCGCCCCTGGCTCGGCCCGCAGTGGCGGCTGGACAAGCCGGGCTTCCTGATGACCGCCCCGCTCACCCCCGAGCGGCCCGAGCTCCCGGCCGGCTACACCGTGACCACCTGGGAGCGCGGCGGGGTGCTCCGGGCACTGGTCCGCACCGAGGCCGGACACCTGGCCGCCCGTGGCCAGGCGGGCCTGTCCGCGGACGGCCGGGTGGCGGTGCCGGACCAGATCACCACCGCCCCCGAGTTCCGCCGCCGGGGCCTGGGCTCCGTGGTGATGCACACGCTCCGGTCCGCCGCGTACGAGACCGGCGCGCGCACCGGCGTGCTGGTCGGCACCCCGGCGGGCCAGGCGCTCTACGCCACCCTGGGCTGGACCACCCACGCCCCGATGGCGAGCCTGGTCCTGGAGCCCGAGAACCCGGAGGCCTAGCGGTACCTAGCGGTACGGCAGCAGCTCCGGCCGCTTCGCCGGGCGGCCGTCGCCGGAGGAGCGGCCGGTGAGGCGGCGGCCGATCCACGGGCCGAGGTGGGTGCCCAGCCAGCGGGCGTCGGAGCGCAGCCGCTCGGCGCGGCCGCGCGGGGCGGCGGGCGGCAGCGGGGCGCGCCAGTCGAAGGCGGCCGGGCGGCCGAGTGCCTCCAGCACGCCCTCGGCGACCCTGCGGTGCCCCTCGGGCGACAGGTGCAGCCGATCCTCGGCCCAGAGCCGGCGGTCGTCGAAGCAGGGTGCGGAGAAGAGGTCGACGACGGCGAAGCCGTCCTGCTGCCCGAGTTCCTGCACGAAGGCCTTCAACCGCAGGATGGTGGGCAGCAGCCGGGCGCTGCCGGCCAGTCGGCGGGTGGGGTCGGTGCTGGTGAACAGCACCACGGTGGCGCCGGTGGCGGCCAGTTCGGCGGCGCAGCGGCCGAGCAGCCGCTCGACGCGGTCGATGTCGCAGCCGGGGCGCAGCACGTCGTTGAGGCCGCCGGCCAGGGTGACGAGGTCGGCGCCCATGGCGGTGGCGGGGGCGAGCTGTTCGTCGTGGATCTGGCCGATGAGCTTGCCGCGCACGGCGAGGTTGGCGTACCGGAAGCCGTCGGCCGGGGCCTCGGCGGCCAGCGCCGAGGCGACCCGGTCGGCCCAGCCCCGGTAGTGGCCGTCGGGCAGCACGTCGTCGCACATGCCCTCGGTGAAGGAGTCCCCGACGGCGACGTAGCCGGCGTAGCTGCGGTGGGTGGTGGGCACGGACTGCCTCCGCTCTCCTGAGTCGGCTTCGCGGTCCGACGATCGTACGTGTGTGGCCGCGGGCCGATGCGACGGGGGCCCGGCGCTCATTCGGCGTCCACTGTTCGTTTATCGGTCCGCGCCATCCTGGGGGCACGGGGCGGCGG
>NZ_JAFLNG010000930.1 GCF_017427025.1 Streptomyces sp. FH025 | reverse complement strand
GGAGGGCGGCCCCGCGTTCGGCGTCGTCGACGCTGACCGCGAAGTCGCTCCCGCGCAGGGTGCGGACCACCAGGCAGTCGCCGCCGCGCAGCATCACGGTGGTGCCCCGGTTGTTGATCCGGTAGCCCCAGCCGCCCGCCTGGCCGGCGGTGCGCCGCTCGGCCCTGGCCGAGAGGAGGTCCCCGGGGGCGAAGCGTCGGGCGGGCCAGCCGAACGGGCCGAAGCCGACGTGCAGTCCCGCGGCGGTCACCCGGACCTGCACGGAGGAGGAGAGCAGGAGGACCACCGCGCCCACGGCGAGGGTGACGGCGGTGAACCAGTTGGGCCCGCTCAGGCCGCTCGCCGCGATCAGGACGACCGCGATCGCGCCCAGACCGAGGACGGCGGCGGTCACCTGCATCCAGGGGTTGGCGGCGTGCGAGAGCCAGACCAGCCGGGCGCCGGCCGGGACCTTCAGCGTCGTGGCCGGCCGGGCGGTGGCGGCGCTGTCGGTGCCACCGGCGGGGGCGACCGCGCGGGTCGCGAACCAGGCCAGCACGCCCGCCGCGCCCGCCGCGACGATGATGAGGACCACCTCGATGCCCATCGGCGCGGCGTCCTGCCAGCGGTCGCGGTCCAGGTTGGCGTGCACGATGGAGGTCTGGGCGCCGGTCAGCAGCACACCGGTGGCGGCCAGTACGGCGGCGAAGTGGCCGCGCGCCTGGCCGGGCCGGAAGCGGAAGACGGCCGCGACGGCGAGCGCCACCAGCAGCCAGATGCCGGCCGGGAACAGTGCCGCCGCCGTCAGCGACATCGAGCCGTCCGGGCTGCTGCCGCTCCAGTGGGTGGCCACCTGCTCCGGCAGCCGGTCGCGTGCCGCCAGCGGCAGTGCTATCAGCAGCGCCAGCACGCCGAGCGTCCACGCCACCGCGCCCCACAGCGCGCCCCGGCGCACCGGGCGGTCCGTCACGGGCCGGTGCGTCACGGGCTGTTCGTCCTTCACGACATCCCCCTGATCATGTCCACGAGATCGTTCCTGCTGTAGCCCGCCCGGGCCGCGTCGGCGATCAACTGCCGCACGCGTTCGGCCAGTTCGGACCTGGTGTCGGCGTCCTTCGCGACCGTGATGCCACGGCCCCGGCGGAACTCCAGCACTCCCTCGTCCCGCAGGGTGCGCAGCCCGCGCAGGACGGTGTTGGTGTTCACCCCCAGCGCCCGCGACAGCTCACGGGCCGGCGGCAGTTGGTCCCCGGGGGCGCACTCGCCCTCGGCGACGGCGCGCCGGATCGCGCCCGCGACCTGTTCGTGCAGCGGCCGGGTGTCTCCGGTATCCAGCTTCAGCAACATGGTGCTAATGACGATAGCACCATTCCATGATCGGGCCAGTGCCGCTCGCGCCCGCCCGACCGGCGGCCGACCATGGACCTGGAGGTGGTGCGGTGAGCGGACGGCTGCGGGTCTACCTGGGAGCGGCGCCGGGGGTCGGGAAGACCTACGCCATGCTCGCCGAGGGCCGGCGGCTGCACGACGACGAGGGGCTGGACGTCGTGGTCGGCCTGGTCGAGACGTACGGCCGCCGGGGCACCGAGCAGCAACTCGGCGACCTGCCGGTGCTGCCCCGCCGGACCGTCCACCACCGGGGCGCCGAATTCACCGAGCTGGACGTGGACGCCCTGCTCGCCCGCCGCCCCCGGCTCGCCCTCGTCGACGAACTCGCCCACACCAACGCCCCCGGCAGCCGCCACGCCAAACGCTGGGAGGACGTGCGGGAACTGCTCGACGCCGGCATCGACGTGGACACCACCGTCAACATCCAGCACCTGGAGAGCCTCAACGACGTCGTCCAGCAGATCACCGGCGTCGCCCAGCGCGAGCGGATCCCCGACGAGGTGGTGCGCGCCGCCGATCGGATCCAACTCGTCGACCTCAGCCCGCAGGCCCTGCGCACCCGGATGGCCCAGGGCGAGATCTACCCGCCCGACCGGGTCGACGTCGCCCTCGACCACTACTTCCGGGCCGGCAACCTCGGCGCCCTGCGCGAACTCGCCCTGCTCTGGCTCGCCGACCGCGTCGAGGAGGAACTCGCCGACTACCGCGCCCGGCACGGCATCCGCGCGCCCTGGGAGACCAAGGAACGCATCCTCGTCGCCCTCAACGGCGCCCCGCAGGGCGAGCACCTGATCCGCCGCGGCGCCCGCACCGCCACCCGGATGCACGGCGACCTGATCGGCGTGCACGTGCGCCCCGACGACGGCACCGTCACCCACGAGCCGCCGGCCCTGGCCGACCAGCGCGCCCTGCTGCACGAGCTGCACGGCAGCTACGTCGAGGTCAGCGGCGGCGACGTCGCCCGCACCCTGGTCGACTTCGCGCACGCCGAGAGCGCCACGCAGATCCTGCTCGGCCCGACCGGCCGCAGCCGGCTGCGCGAACTGACCACCGGCTCGGTGATCAACCGGGTCATCCGGCTGGC
>NZ_JAFLNG010000093.1 GCF_017427025.1 Streptomyces sp. FH025 | reverse complement strand
GTTCTCATTGTGGCCCACCACCGTGCCCGGACGCAGGGTCCAGCCGCATCCCCTCCCCGCGTCCGGGCTCCCGGCCCCTCGAACTCGGCTACCGCGAGGAGGCGGAGTGCAGGTCCGGACCGACCAGGCCGACCGCACCGACCCGACCGAATCAGGCGGGCGGCAGCGCGAAGATGGTCGAGCCCAGTTTCGCGAGCAGCCGTTGGCCGTCGGTGGCCAGTCCCCATTTCTGGTTCTCCCTGGTCACCGGGTAGGTGTCCACGGTGAAGGTCCACCGTGGGCGGCCCGTCTTCGCGTCCACCGCGTGGACGCCTTCGGTGCCCAGACCGGCTACGAAGAGGGTGTCCTGGACGAGCACGGGCTCGGTCTCGGACGGCCGGAACGGCATCGGGCAGGTCCAGAGCTGTCGTCCGGTCCGCGCGTTCCAGGCGCAGGCCGCCGCCGTTCCGTTCCCGCCGTAGACCACGCCGTTCGCGGCCGTCACCGGGGGGAACGTCCCGGTCGCACCATCGGCCGCGTCGATCTCCCACAACGTGCGGCCGTCGGCCAGGTTCACCGCCCGAAGTGCCTTCTTGCCCGCCAGGCAGTAGGCCTGGCCGTCGTCGGCGGCGGGCGGGATCGTGTCGACGGCGCCGGTCTGGGCGCGCCACAGCTGTCGGCCGTCCTGGCCGTTGCGGGCGACCAGGTCGCAGTTGCCGTCGGTGTGGTAGAAGTTGCCGCCCTCGACGGCACAGTTGAGGTACTGCGCCCGGTCTCCCACCGTCAGCGGCTGGGACCAGAGCTTCTCGTGCGTGTCGATCGAGAAGGCCACCAGGACGGGCGTCGGCGCCGTGGTGGCCCTGGCCGGCCTGGCGTGGGCGACGGTGTAGAGCACGTTGTCGTCGGCGCGGAGCGCGTAGACGGTGGTGAGGTCGTCGGCGTTGGCCTCGCGGTTGATGTTGCGCCAGCTCTCCGTGCCGGTGGCCGCCTCGTACCCGGTGGCGCCCTGGAAGGAGCCGACGAACACGAACCCGGCACCGGCAGCCGTGTACAGCGTGTTGACACCTTGCCCGGCCCACCTCACCGTGCCGGTCGCGGTGTCGATCGCGGTCAGATGGGAACCCAGCGTGACGAGGGTTCCGTTCGCGACCAGCGTCGAGGCGGGCACCAGGTCTTCGTCCGCCGTGTGCGACCACAGCGGCTTCGGCGCACCGGAGTCCGGTCGGGGGGCGATCGGCGTCGGCGCCTCCCGCAGCGGCCTCGGTGGATCGGCCGGTGCGGCGGCCCCCGGCTTCCTGCCGTGCCGCGACAACGCCCACCCGGCGCCGCCGGCCACCGCGAGCGCGAGCCCTCCGGTCAGCAGCGTCCGCCGACCGGGACGGCGCCGCGACGCCCCCTCGTCGTCCACGCCCGCAGCGGCGGAGTGTTCCGAGATCCCCATGATGTACGTCGTCCCCCACACCTTGACGGCAACAGCCGCAAGGATCTTACGAGTACGATCCGCGCGCGACTGCGGACGGCGCCCAGGACGCGATATGCGCGGAGGTGTACGGCACCGCGACCTGGTCCAGGCTCCGTCGCCCGCCGCTTCCGCCCGACCGACCCGGTCCGTCGCGGGATCAGGCGAGGGCGGCGGCCAGCAGGGCGAAGGCGGCGATGATGACGGCGACGCGGGCGTAGTGGAAGCGGTCCCAGCGGTTCATCTGCTCCTTCCAGTCCTCGGGCCGGTTCTCGGGGGTCCACGTCTTGCCCCGGTTGTTGATGGGGACGAGCAGCAGGAGCGACATGATCACGCTCAGGATCAGCAGCGCGGCGGCGATGACGACGAGGCCGGTGCCGTGGCGGTGCCATCCGGCGACGGCCCAGAGCGCGGCGAGGACGAGCGAGCCGATGTACCAGAACGGCATCACGGCGCCGAGCATCCGGCCGCCGTGGCTTCGGGCGCGTTGGTTGCTGTCGTCGGGGAGTGCGTTGAAGATCGGGTTGAGGACGAAGGCGACGGAGAACTCCACCCCCACCATCACTCCGACGACCACGATGGTGACGACCTCGAGTGCGTCGAGCATTCTGACCCCTCCTGGAATCTAGCACCGCTAGGTGATGAGGCAACGCTAGTACTGCCGCCGCTCACTTGTCTAGCGCTGCTAGGATCGGGGCATGTCAGTACAGGAACGCAAGGAACGCGAACGGGCGGCCCGCGAGCGCCTGATCGTGGCGACGGCCCGCGAACTCGCCGAGCAGCAGGGCTGGGACGCGGTCACCACCCGCCGGCTCGCCGAGCGCATCGAATACAGCCAGCCCGTCCTCTACAGCCACTTCCGCGGCAAGCGCGAGATCATCGGCGCGGTCGCCCTGGAGGGTGCCGCCGAGATGGCCTCGGCACTGCGGGCCGCGACCTCGGCCGCGGACGGCCCGCGCGCCCGGGTCACCGCCCTCGCCCGCACCTACCTCGACTTCGCCGAACGCAACCCGGCGGTCTACGACGCCATGTTCCAGCTCGACGGCGGCCTGCCCTTCGCGGTCGAGGAGACCCCGGAGCAGCTGAAGGACGGCTTCGCCGCCCTGCTGGAAAGCCTCGGCGAGGTCGCCGGGGACGGCGTCCACCCGGGGCTGTTCACCGAGGTGTTCTGGGCGGCCCTGCACGGACTGGCCACCCTGACCCGGGCGGGACGGCTGCCGCCGGCGGAGGCCGAGCGGAGGGTGGAGCTGCTGGTCGACCGGCTCGCCGTGGTCTGACACCCCGTCCGGGTGGACGGGCGGACGGGCGGACGGGCGGGCGGACGGACGGACGGACGGGGCCTTCCCGGCGCCGTAGCGGACTTCGACGTGCCGGACAACAAGACCGGAGACATGACGAAGGGCCAGTGGTGCGCGGTCAACTCACGGATCGCCCACACCCGCTGAGAGCCATCGCGGTGATCACCGAACCCGAGCACGCCGGCCTGCTCCACCTGCCCACCGGCTCCGTCCTCGCCGCCGACCCGCACACCATCGACGAGCGCGACCTGCCCTTCACCAACGCCGAGCGGTTCGCGGCCGACATCCGACGCTGACACCGCGACGAGCACGCTGGCGGGGGCTCCGGCCAGCGGCCCGTCGCGTCGTCAGGCGTCCTGCACGGGGTGACCCAGTGCGCGGGCGCGCGCGGCGATGGCGTCGAAGTCCGCGTCGGGCGCGAGGGCGGCGACCGTACGGCGGTCGAGCGGGGCGCCCGTCAGCACGGACTCCACCGCCTCCCGGTCGACGGGCCGCTCGTAGTAGTCCTCGGCGAAGCCCACGAACGCCCGGGTGCCGTCGGCGGCGGTGAGGAGTTCGAACAGCCAATTGGCGCCGTCGGTTTCACCGTCGGCGAATTCGACCGGGCCGCACTGCCACCCGGCGGAGCCCGTCTCGTGCCAGGCGCAGACGGTCGCGTCGAAGAATCCGTCGAACTGGAACTCCGGCACCTGCGCGTAGTGCGCGAGTGGGGCGGGCAGGCCGTCGAGCAGGCCCGGCCAGTGCGCCCGGTCCGCCTCCCGCCACGGAGTTGCGTCGCTCTCGTGGTCGAACCCGTAGAGGAACACCCCGGCCGGGTCGAAGACGACCGCGTACTGGTCGCCGGAGCCGTTCTCCATGTGAGCCAGGTCGACGCCCGGACGCCAGTCGACCGCGAACATGTGGTCGGGGTCGTAAGGGGCGGAGACGATCGAATCCAGCAGCGCGAGAGCCCGGCAGCGGGCGCGCAGTTCGTCGGGCCCGGGCAGGGCGGCCACGAGTTCGTGAACGGTCATGGCCACACTCAACCGCACACCACTGACACTCCCGGGCGGCGGGTCGAGGGGATCTCGGCCACGGGTGGGCAAGCACCCCGCCCGGGCCCCGCGCCGCCTCGCCCGCCGCCGAGCCGACGCGCTCCTCGACGGTGTCGGGCCCGGGCGGCCGTTGTCAGCCCGACTCCCCCGCCCTCAGTTCGGGGAACCCCGTTCGGCGGGCCGCCAGCGCCACCGCCGCGCCGGCGACGAGCAGGGCGAGCGCGGTCCACGGCACCGCCCCGATCCCGGCCCGGGCGAGGACCTGGCCGCCGAGGATCGCGCCGGTGCCGATGCCGATGTTGAAGCCGGAGTTGAGCACGGAATCGGCGACCTCGGGGGCGGCCGGGGCCGCGCGCACCACCGCCGCGTGCAGCAGTGTGGGCAGCGCCCCGAAGGCCAGCCCCCACGCGGCGACGGCCACCAGGACGAGCACCGTGGAACGTCCGGCCACCGCGAGGACCAGCACGGCCCCCTCCAGCAGGCCGAGCCCGCCCAGCACCGCCGCGCGCGGACGGCGGTCCACCAGCGTCGCGGCCGCCCCGACGCCCACCGCGCCCGCCGCGCCGTAGGCCAGCAGCGCCCAGCCGATCGCGGCCCCGCCGAGACCGGCACCCTCCAACAACGTTGCGACGTACGTGTAGACCGCGAACTGGCCCAGCATCACGACCAGCGTCGTACCCGAGACGACCAGGACGCCGGGCGTCCGCAGCACCGCGCCGACCCGCGTCCCGCCGCGCGCCCGGTCGCCGGGCCGCGCGGGCAGGAACCGCGCCACCAGCACGGAGAGCAGCAGTGCCAGCACGGCCAGGCCGCCGAAGGCCGTCCGCCAGCCGATCGCCGAGCCGACGGCCGTCCCGAACGGCACGCCGGCCGTCAACGCGACGGCCTGGCCGGCGAACACGATCGCCACCGCCCGGCCGACCCGCTCGGGGGCGACCAGCCGCGCCGCGTACGCCGCGGCCGTCGACCAGAACACCCCGGCGAGCAGCCCGCCGGCCGTCCGCACCGCGGCGGTGAGCGCGAAGCTGCCGGAGACCGCCGTCAGCACGTTGACCACCGCGAACCCGGCCATGAGGGCGACCATCAACGAGCGCCGGGGCAGGGCCCGGGTGAGCGCCGTCAGCGGTATCGCCCCCAGGGCCATCGCGTACGCGAACGCCGTGACCAGGAGCCCGGCCGTGTCCTCGGACACCCCCAGATCGCGGGCCACCGGAGGGAGGACACCAGCCGGCAACATCTCGGTGGTCAGGGCCAGGAACACCGCCGCCGACAGGCTGAGCAGCCCGCCGAGGGGCCAGCCTGGGGTGGGACCCACGGGACCGGGGGCAACGGAGGAGGAGGGTTGCACGGGTTGTGTGGCGTTCGACATGACTGGGACGCTAGGACTCTCACATCGATGTGAGAGTCAATCCCAGCCCTGTGAGGTGGCCCACATGAGGATCGGCGAGCTGTCCCGGCGCACCGGGGTGAGCCCGAGGCTGCTGCGCTACTACGAGGAACAGGGCCTGCTCACCCCCACCAGGGAGGGCAACGGCTACCGCAGCTACCCCGCCAACGCGGTCCGGTGCGTCCAGCAGATCCGCGAGCTTCTCGACTCCGGCCTGTCGACACGCGCCCTGCGCTCGGTCATCCCGTGCCTGAACGGCTCGGTGACCCTCCCGGACGCCCCCGGGGCGGAACTGACCGCCCTGCTCCGGCGCGAACTGGCCCAGCTCAACGAACGCATCGACTGCCTCACCCGCAACCGCGACGCGATCCGCGACTACCTGGAACCCCGTTCCTGAAGCGGAAGTTGGACAGACCCGCGCCCGCTCAACGGGCGCGGCTGGCGGCCGCCCGAGCAAGTGGTTGAATTTTTAAGTAGTTACTTGACCCTTCAGCCGGACCGCTCTATGTTGGTTGAAGATTCAAGTACGAGCCTCCAGCCAACGAGAGGCTCCTCCACCCTCACCCCCCACACCGGTCCGAGCCGGACAATCCCAGGGACCGGGACGAAGGAAAGCCATGAACCGCACCACCACGCGACGGGCCGCCACCGTGACGGCATCCCTCCTCCTCGCCGGCGCCGCCGCCCTCGGCATCGGCGGCCAGGCCATGGCCGCCACGGTCTCCGGGGCGCCGGCCGCCACGCAGTCCTCGCCCTCCGACGCGACGACGCAGGGCGGCGACCTGCGCATCGTGCCGCTGCCCGCACACCGCATCGGCGCCGACCAGCGCCCGCAGGAGTTCACCGTCCGCTACACCGACGGCACCAGCCTCCCGCAGGCCCTGCAGATCCTCGTCGTCTCCCCCGAGCACGGCCCCTACCTCCAGACCGGCGACGTCCGCCTGGAGCGGTTCGACGCCACGACCCGACACTGGGAGCCCGTGGACCTGGGCTCGCAGACCGGCACCCTCTACACCCGCATCCCGCCCACCGGCCGCATCCACGCCGACGGCGACACCACCGTCCGCTTCCGGATCACCGCCACACACGACCTGCCCGCCACGCTCCAGCCCCTGACCGTGCAGCCGCGCAGCATCCTCTACACCGCCCCGCAGACCAGCCGGGCGTAACCGCGGGCACCACCCCGCACCGCGAAACACGGGCCGGACACCGACCCGGCCCGGGTGCCGCATCGATCCTCGGCAGGCAGGCCGAACTCGGCACCCACCCGCGCTCCGCCGACTCCGACTCCGACTCCGACTCCGACGCTCACCTTCACCGTCGACCGCAACGACTCCGGTGACCGCTGCATGTCCTTCCGCGCCAGGCCTGCCGACCGCCTGCCCCCAGGCACGCCGCCGTTCGACGAGCCGCGTGGCCTGGAGGACAGAAGCCGTCACCGTCTTGCCGTCGTCGTGACTGAAGTACGCGGGGGAAGGATCGGGCGGTGGGCATCGGCCGGCGACACCGGCCCCGGCCAGGTCCGCTCCCCCCTCGTCGGTCTCGCCGTACGCGCCTGAGCCGCCTGGGTTCTCAATGCCCGCCGACAGATCGGCGGAGCGATCGGCGTCACGATCCTGATCCTGATCGTCAGCCGGGGAAGCGACGGGGGCAGCTACCGGGCCGCCTGGATCGCCACGGGAGGGGCCGGCCTGATCGCCCCCCTGTCCGCACTCGTCCTCCGCGAGCAACCGGAGCCCGCCGCCCGCGAAGCCTCAAACACCGGGAACACGCCTACGGAGGACGGAGTGCGGGCGTGACGACCGCGCCGCCCCGGCCGTCCTGGTTCGCCCCGCCCGAGGCCTGCGCCGAGTCCGTCCCCGGGCCGCACGGCGGCGCTGCTGGAACGGCGGCTGTCATACGTATAACCTTCGGTCTTCCACCATCGAGGAGTCCGTCATGACCGATCAGGTCCGCGCCCACCTGCTCGCGGCCATCGAGCTCGCGGCGAGCGCACGGAAGCACGGCAACCACCCCTTCGGCGCGCTGCTCACCGACCCCGCAGGGAAGGTCCTGCTCACGGCCGAGAACACCGTGCTGACCGACCGCGACGTCACCGGCCATGCGGAGACCAACCTGGTGCGGCTGGCCTCGCGTACGCTCACCCCGGCCCAGCTCGCCGACGCCACGCTGTACACGAGTACGGAGCCGTGTGCGATGTGTTCCGGCGCGATCTACTGGAGTGGCGTCCGGCGAGTGGTGTACGCGCTCGCGGCGAGCGAGCTGAACGTCCTCGCGGGAGTGGATCCTGAGGAGCCACTGCTCGATCTGCCGTGCCGCCAGGTCTTCGCGGCCGGCGGGAACACCGTGGAGGTGTCGGGGCCGTACCTCCACACCGAGGCCGCCGCCGTGCACGCCGGCTACTGGGGGTAGACAGCGCCGCCGGATCGGAGCGGCCCGGGCCGGCGAGTCGCCGCCGCGGTCGACGGGGACTCGAGGGCCCGCGTCCGCGCCCCGTACATCCCGGATCAGTGCCCGGCGGCGCGCTGGCGGGCCCGGTAGGCGCGCAGGTTGGCGGTGTTTCCGCAGGGCCGGTGACCCTTCTGGGCACACATCGGAGGCGTGCTCGACAATGGGCGTGGACAAGAAGGCTCTCGCCGCAGAACTCTACGACTGGTTCTTCAAGGACTACGTGCCGAACTGGGCGCCGTGGAGGGCGGCGTGCCGGGCGGGGTCGGTCAGTTCGGGTGGGGCGGCGGCGAGGATCCCGGCGATCTCCCGCTGGGAGCGCTCCAGTTGGGCGATCGACGCCGCCTGCCGGGCCTGCTGCCGCGCCAGGTGGCCGAGCATCTCCGGGCAGGTCGGCAGCAGCCGGCCGCCCCGGTAGCTGGTGCACGGCAGGACGACGCGGATCGTCTCCGTGTTCAGGCCCGCCGCGAGCAGCGCGCGGATGACCTCGACCCGCGCCACGTCGGGCTCCTCGAACACGCGGCGGCCGCCCGACGTCCGGCGGGGTGTCAGCAGCCCGCGCTCCTCGTAGTAGCGCAGCAGCCGGTCCGGGCCGCGAGTTCGCCGATCAGCATGTGCCCTCCGTCACGACGGCTTGCTCCTCACACGGATGTCAGGTCCTACCGTCGTGCTGTCCAACACCGGTCGTACGGAGGAGATTCCCATGTCAGGAGTGGTCGTGGTCGGCGCGGGTCCGGGGCTCGGGGCCGCGGCGGCACGCCGGTTCGCGCGCGAGGGCCTGCCCGTCGCACTGATCGCGCGCGGCCGCCACGTCGTCGATCTGGCCGACGCGCTGAACCGCGAGGGCCGATCGGCCCTTCCGCTGCGTGCCGACAGCACCGACGCACCCGCTCTGCACGCCGCCCTCGACGCGGCCGTGGCCGCGCACGGCCTGCCCGAGGTACTGGTCTACAACGCCGCGATCATCCAGCAGGACCGCCCCGGCGACCTGGGCGCGGAGGACCACCTGCGGGCCTGGTCGGTGAACGTGCTCGGCGCCTTGGAGGCGGCGACCCACCTCGCGCCCGCGATGGCACGGCGCGGGCGCGGCACGATCCTGGTCACCGGCGGCATGCCACGCCCCGACGCCCGGTACACGAGCCTGTCCCTCGGCAAGGCGGGCGTACGGGCGCTGACCCGCCTGCTCGACGAGGAGTACGGGCCCGCAGGCGTGCACGTGGGGACGGTCACCGTCGACTGCCACATGGTCCCGGGCACGGACTCCGACCCGGACCTGGTCGCCGAGCACTACTGGACGCTGCACCGCCAGCCGCCCGGGCAGTGGCAGCACGAGATCGTGCACGTCGGATCGACGCCGGTCTGACCCGCCCCGCGCGGGAAGCGTACCGGCGACGTCGGACACCACGGTGCACCCGGCGCTGGTGGGGCAGGAGGGGGGCTGACTGTGTTCGACATGGTGAACCGGAGCCACCTGGGCAACGAGAGTGAGAGCCTCGTTGCGATGTTCGTGGAGCCCGTGACGTGGCGGCCAGACCATGAGCGGCAACGATTTTCGGAGCTACCTCGTTCGAGTGATGCTGCGCCACGATGCTTCGTTTCCTGCGCGTGGTCGCCGGGTTTCGTCACGTTGGACCGATGGGTTGGCCGCCCCGAGCCCCTCCGGGCACGGCCCCTGACAGGCCCGGCCCGGGAGGGCCCGGCTCCGCCGACGCGCGACTTACCCGCACCCCGGACGGCGAGTCGCGTCTACCTACCTTCGACGCGTGCGGTCGGCGTCTGTCCGTTCTGGGCCTGCTGCGATCGTTCGGCGAACATCGCGGCGAGACGCTCAAGGAGCGGCATGTCGTAACTCCCGGTGGTGTAGCCCGCCCCGTGTTCGATCCTCAGCAACGTGGTTCCCACCTGGATCACGGTCGTGGCGTCGGAACTGCTGACCTCGTACGCCATGGACTGGTCCCCGGTGGGCGCCATCGCCAGCCGCTTCCCGTCGTTCTCCTGCGTCACGACCTGGTAGCCCTGCCTGGCCGTCTCGGTCGAATCAAAGCCGGAGATCTCGAACCTGGCCCAGGCCCTGTTGGGGCCGCGGAATTCCGCTGCGCCGGCGGCCTTCGGGCAGTTGGGGTTGTCACCGCAGGGCCTGAGTTCGGGCGGGGAGGCCGTGGTCCACCCGGTCGGCATGCTGCTCAGATCCGGCAGGACCGCCTGCGCGTTCGCATTACTGAGCACGGCCGCCCGATTCCCGTCTGGACCGGAGAACACCTTCGCGCCGCCGTACACGGACAGGGCGAGAACGACCGCGAGAGTGAGGAGGAGGAGAATCGTCTTCGAGTCCCCTTGCCGCGTGATGTTGGTGATCTTGTTGCCGACGGTGATGTTGCGGGCCGGACCCTTCCCGCCCGTGAACGTGTTGCCGCTCGAGTTCACCGATGGGGCACCGTACGGGCTGCCCGGCGGTGAGGTGGGCTTGGGCGGCACCGTTGGCTCGGGCGGCGCCGGCGGCAACCAGTTGCCCACGTCCGCGGCGAAGCTCTGGTCGCTGCCCAGCACTTCGGACAGGACCCGACCGAGCAACAAGCGCCTTGCCTGGTCAGAGGGCACACTCAGGAACGAGTCCAGTGCCGACACTCCTCCATCAAGAGGCTGCAGCCGACGCCGCGTCGTGTCGATCAGAGCTGTGCCGGTGATGGCGCCGCCAGCCATCCCCTCCTTGTCCAGAGCCGCCCGAGCCAGAGCGTTCAACAACGCGGATACCAGGGCGCTGAGATCCATCCCGTTCCCCCTCGAACGAGCACCGAATGTGCCGTGCGGTCCAGCAAGTACCCCGCACAACAGCCCTAAACCACACGAAGGTTCACGCCTATCTGCGAAAGGTGACGGACGGCCGCCGCAGGATGTGGTCGGCCGTCATCCGGCCCGGTCCCGGTCCCGCTCGTTGGCCGGGCCACCCATCCGGCCCGCTCTGATTTCGTTGCCCAGGCTCGTGGCTCTCGCCCCACTGCCCGACCGGCTCTCAAAACACCTGCTCGCCTGGCGATCGAGCAGGCATGAGGCCCCTGCATGGACGACCACTGGTCAGTTGCGCTCTGGGCTGATGATTGTGCCGAGCATGAACTCGCCTCGTCCTCAGGGCTCGCTCGGCACCAGCGGGCCGGCAGCGGGGTTCCCCTCCACCGCCGGCTCAGCGTAGGACGGCAGTTCGCGCATCTGGCGCAGCGGCGACAGGAGGACGGGCAGGAAGGTGAGTGACCGGCCGACCGCCCCGGCCAGCAGCGTGCCGCGGACGCCGATCGTCGAGCCGAGCAGGCCGCCGAGCAGCGCCCCGAAGGGCATCGCGCCCCAGACCAGGAAACGCATCGTCGCGTTCATCCGGCCGAGCAACCCGGGCGGGCACAGCGCCTGCCGGAAGGCGACCTGGTTGATGTTGTAGACCACGATGCCCATCCACATCGCGGTCTGCGCGACCGCGAGCAGCCCCAGCGTCCAGTCGCGCTGCACGAACGGGGTGACCAGCGCGCAGGGTCCGGCGACCGCGCTCGCGATCCAGATGGCCTGGCCCTGGCCGACCTTCGCCGCGAACCGTCCGGCCACCAGTGCACCGATCAGGCCACCCACCGCTGCGGTCGAGGTGAGCAGGCCGATGACGCCCGGCGAGAGCCGCAGTTGGCGGGCGAGCAGTACGTAGAAGACGGCGGAGATCACCGAACCGAAGAGGTTGGCCGAGCTGGTGCACATGGCGATGGCGCGGAGTGTCCGGTTGCCGAGCACGAACCGCAGACCGTCGCGGATCTCCCGCAGCAGGTTGGGGTCGGGGCTGCGCTCGGGGCGTGGCGGCCGGACCTCGATCCGCGTCACCCACGCGGCCGACCACAGGAAGCTCACCGCGTCGACGAGCAGCGCGTAGGGCGCGGTGAGCGCCTGGATCAGCGCGCCTCCGAGGCTCGGGCCCGCGATCTGGCTGACCGACTCGCTGGCCTGGAGCTTCGCGTTGCCCTCGACCAGCAGCTCCCGGTCGATCAGCTGGGGCAGGTAGGACTGGTAGGCCACGTCGAAGAAGACCGTGCTCACCCCGGTGACGAGCGCGACCACGTACAACTGTTCGATCGTCAGTACACCGAGGAGCTGAGCCATCGGGACCCAGGCCAACAGGGCGGCCCGGACAAGGTCGTTGACGATCAGCACCCGACGGAAGCGCATCCGTTCCACCCATGCGCCGGCCGGCAAGCCCACTGCCACGAACGCAGCGGTCTCGCACGCCGCCAGCACGCCGACCTGCCAGGTGCTGGCATGCAGCACCAGGACGGCGACGAGAGGAAGGGCCAACTGGCTGACGGCCGTCCCGAACTGACTAACCGTCTCGCCGGTCCACAGCCGACGGAAGTCGACGTGCCGCCACAGTCCGCCACGGTAGGCCGGTCGGTCGGGCAAGGGCTCGGGAGCAGTCATGCGGGCTACCATGGAAGAGTGATTGGGATTTGTCAATCACTTAGCCTCCCGACCCCTCAGTAGACTGCCGACCATGACCGAACGCAGGCCGGCGAGCGACGCGGAGGCGAAGGCGCTCGCCTCCGCGCTCCGCCTGCGCATCCTGCGCATCTGCCTCGGCGAGGCGCACACCAACAAGGAGATCGCGGCGATCCTCGGCCGCGATCCCGCCAGCGTGCTGCACCACACCAGGACACTGGTGCGCACCGGTTTTCTGGAGGCCCAGGAGGAACGACGCGGCGCGCGTGGCGCACGGGAGATCCCCTATCTGGCGACGCGGAAGTCCTGGCAGCTCGATGCGGCCGCACAGGACCGGTCGATGCTCGACGCGTTCCTGGAGGAACTGGCCCTAGCCCCTGCGGCCGAGGTCGACAGCACCCGGCTCGGGCTGCGCCTGCCGCCGGCGGAGATGGAGGAGTTCCAGACCCGGCTCCACGCCCTGCTCGAGGAGTTCGCCGCCCGCCCGGACGACCCGACCGCGCCCGCCTGGTCGCTCTTCATGGTGATGCACCCCGACCCGAACCGGCCCTGACGATCCGGCCCGGCCCTGGCCGGGCACGAATCGGTCAGGGCCGCTCACTCGAACAAGCACAAGGTCCTCTCGCACGACGACCTCACCGACCTTGCTCAGGTCAGGAGCCGAGACTCCGAACACCGCTACAACCCCGCGACGCGACCATGCCGGTGGAAGTTCACCACTTCCGACTTGAACGGTCTGCTGGCCCGGCTCGACCGACACGCACTCGGCGGACCCGAAGATGCTCCGCCCTACAGTTGGTGTGATCAACCCCCGAAGGATCCGGACCGGACCACTAAGGCTTCAATCCGCAGGCTTTGACGACACTGGACAGCTGTTGTCCGTTGGCGCTCAACGCTGCACGTGTGCGCGGTACCGAGCGCCGGGATGAAGGAATGCGGCGCCCGCTGCGAGCTGGGTCTGTACATTTTGATCTTGCACTTTCGAGGGGCCCCCGCTGTGCAAGGGGTCCCTCGGTGGAGCGGATTGGCTACCCGGGTGTGTCAGCTGAGGTAGCGGGCCGCAGCGAAGTTCAGCTGGGGCGGGGTGCCGGTGGTCGCGCCGCCGATCACGACGATCTTTCCGCTGCTTTGCAGGCCGACGGCGCGCCCTCCGTCACCGCCGTTGGCGAAGGTGGTGCGGACCCAACCGACGCCGGCGGCCCCGAAGCTGGTGTCGGCCGCGCCGCTGGAGGTGAGGCGGTAGACGCCGAAGCTGCCGGCGACGGGGTCGGCGAAGCTGGTCAGGGAGTTGGTCTCACCGATGAACCCGGCGGAGACGATCCTGTCGCTGCTGTCGATGACGATGCCGCGTACGCCGTCCGCGACCAGGGTGGGGTTGATCTGGGTCTTGCCGCTGGTGCCGAAGGTGGTGTCGAGGGCGCCGCCGGTGGTGTAGCGGGTCCATCCGGCCTTCACGTCACCGCTGATCCCGACGGGGTCGGTGGAGTCGGTGTCGCCACCGAGAACGATCTTTCCGGTGCTCTGCAGGCCGACGGCGAAGGCGAGGTCGTTGAGGCTGTTGAAGTCGGTGTCAGTGAAGCCGCTGCTCCCGAACGTGGTGTCGAGGGACCCGGTGGAGGTGAACTGAGCGACGAGGAAGTCGTCCAGGGTCGTGGTGGTGGTGTCGAACCCGGCGACGACGAACTCGCCCGAGGACAGCAGCGCGAGCGCGAACACGTGCCCGGCTGCGCCGATGGACACGGATTCCTTGCCCGCGCCCCCGGCGAACGTGGTGTCGAGGGAGCCGTTGCTGTTGAGGCGGATCAAGCCCGGGTTGGCCCCGGCGACTCCGACACCGAGGATTTTGCCGGAGGAGTCGATGACCAGAGCACGTACCGCGTTGCCGAGAGTGGGGTCGATGCGATAGGTGACAGTGCCAGGGACGCTGCCGCTCGGGTTGAACGTGGTGTCGAGAGCGCCGCTGGAGGTCAGGCGGGCGAAGGCGATGGCGCCTGTCGGTTCCGAGCCGACGAATCCGCCGACGACGATGTTTCCGCTGGAGTCGATGGCCACCGCGCGGGCGACGTCTTCCTCAGTGGTGAAGTTGATGGTGACCAGACCACCGGTGCCGAAGCTCGGATCGAGGGCTCCGTCCTTCTTCAGACGAGCGATGCCCCAGTCGCCGGTGGCCACGGGGCCGACACGGCCGACGAGGACGAGTTTGTCGTTGGACTGGATGGCGAGTGCGTTGGCGATGGATTCCTGGCCGAAGTTCACAGTAACCGTTCCGGACGTGCCGAATGTGGTATCGAGATCACCGGCGGTCATGGTTCACCTCGCGGGGGAGTTTTCGAGTCGCTGACAAGCCTTTTGCCGCGACCGTGGAGTTAAAGTGTGCCCGCCGCCGAAAGACCGCACCAGTACTACGACAGCGCGGAGATGCGTCCGAACTCGCTCGGGTGCGTACGACGGCTTGCGGGACGTGCCCGCGCCCGATGAGAAGTGACGCATGAGGCCGGTGCTGTATGGCGCCGCCCACCACTGGTCCAACGAGTCATCTGTCGCCTGGCAGTGCCGTGCTCCGTTTCGCTGCTGCCCCGTCCGTGGCGTATGCCACCTCGAACCCGATCGCCGGTGGCCCAGCAGAACCGCCAGGCAGAACCGCTAACGCATGCACCACGTCCGGCTAACTCCACACCGCGATGCAAGGCCATGCTGACTATGCAAAGGCTGATGCAAGTTGGAGCTGACGTATGCAGAGTTCAACGACACGGAACAGCTGTCCTGGGAATTGAAGGAGGTCAACGATGACTGAGAGCAGGAACAGCCAGTCAGTGGTTGTTGTGACATCCGCCTTACTACCGCGAGGCCCGTGGATTAGGCGCTTCCATTCGCGCTTTTTCCAGCGGACGCCTTTCCGGGAGCCGTACTCGGCGGGCAGGCGCACCCGCTGTGCGTCAGTCAACGACACGACCGGATCAACGATCCGATGATCGGAAAGAATTGCCCTCGTCGTCAGTGCTCGGCAGCCTGCCGGATGAAGTCGGCCGCCTCGTCCGGGCGGGAGACGTGGACGGCGTGCCCGGCGGGCACCTCGGCGGTGCGGGCGCCGGCCCGCTCGGCCATCGCGCGCTGGGCGGGCGGCGGGATCATGCGGGGCGCGCCGACCGGCGAGGTCGACGCCCTGGGCGACTTCGGCGGCGGTGCTGGCGAGGCCGTAGGGCGTGGTGACCTGGTCATGGGTGTCACGGGTGAACTCCTCTTGCCGGGTCGCGAGTTGGCTTCGGGGGCATCAGGGCGATGGCCCGTCCTCGTTGGGGAAGCCGCCGCCGGGGCCGCCGCCGGGCAGGGTGGCGATGCCCGCGCCCTTCAAGCGGTACAGCGGTACAGCGGTACATGAGCGTCATGTGGCGCCCACTCAGTGCCTGGTCAGCTGTGGCTGACGATGACGGCGATGCCCCAGCCGATCGCCGTGAGCACCACCGCGAAGATCAGTCCGGCCAGGACGAGGGCGACCGGCCCGGCGGTGGGCCGGTCGGCGGTCGGCTCGCCGGCCGGGCCGGACGGGTTGAGCAGGCGCAGACCGAGGGCGAACAGCGCGGGCAGGCCGGCGCCGGTGAGCAGGCCCACCAGGACGATCTTCCACACCGCGTCCAGGTCGATCCAGGAGTTCACGAGTTCACCTCCTCCGTGACGGGCTCGGGGGCCACCGAGCCGGTCCACGCGGCGTTGACGTTCTCCGGTGTCACGGCCGGATGGCGGGAGGCGGCGAAGAAGGCGACCGAGGCCAGCACCAGCACGAGGAAGATCGCCACCACGCCGGTCGTCCCCCCGATCCCGTTCGCGATCCAGTAGGCCGTCGCGCCGACCACCGCGGCGGCCGGCAGGGTGCACAGCCAGGCCGTCACCATCCGGCCTGCGAGCTGCCAGCGCACCACGGCGCCCTTCTTCCCGACCCCCGAGCCCAGGATCGATCCGGTGGCCACGTGCGTGGTGGACAGCGAGTAGCCGAAGTCGGTCGAGCAGAGGATCACGGCGGCCGAAGCCGACTCGCTGGCCATCCCCTGCGGCGGCTCGATCTCCACCAGCCCCTTGCCCAGGGCCCGGATCACCCGCCAGCCGCCGATGTAGGTGCCCAGGGCGATCGCCAGCGCGCAGGAGGCGATCACCCAGACCGGTGCCTTCGCCCCGGTCTCAAGGGTGCCGTTGGTGATCAGGGCCAGTGTGATGACGCCCATGGTCTTCTGCGCGTCGTTGGTGCCGTGGGCGAGCGAGACCATGGAGGCCGAGCCGATCTGGCCCAGCCGGAAGCCGTGCGCGCGCGGGCGTTCGGGCACGTCGCGGGTGAGGCGGTAGACCAGGGCGGTGCCCACCACGGCCACCGCGCCGGCGATGAGCGGCGACAGCGCGGCGGGCACGATCACCTTGGAGACCAGGCCCTGCCACTTGACGGCCGAGGCGCCGGCCGCCGCCGCCGTCGCCCCGACCACCCCGCCGATCAGCGCGTGCGAGGAGCTGGAGGGGATCCCGAGGTACCACGTGGCCAGGTTCCACAGGATGCTGCCGGTCAGCCCGGCGCAGACCACGGTCAGGGTCACCTGCTGACTGGAGACCAGGCCGTTGGCGATGGTCGCCGCCACGGCGGTCGAAAGGAACGCGCCGACCAGGTTCAGCACCGCCGAGACCGCGACCGCCACGCGCGGCGGCAGGGCCCCGGTGACGATCGAGGTCGCCATCGCGTTGCCGGTGTCGTGGAAGCCGTTGGTGAAGTCGAAGCCCAGCGCCGTGACGACCATCAACGCCAGGACCGCGTCGTTGCCGGTCACGGACCCGAACCTAGCCCGTGCGCCGGACGGGCCCGGCCCGGCGACGACCCCGCACCCCGAATGGCGGAGGGCCGCCATCCGGCCGGATCAACCTCCAGCCGGATGACGGCCTGACGGCGGCCGGACGGCGGCCGGTGCGCTCCCGGACCGGAGTCGGTGCGCTGTGGGCCAAGTCCGGCACCGGGCGCCCGCCTAG
>NZ_JAFLNG010000929.1 GCF_017427025.1 Streptomyces sp. FH025 | reverse complement strand
GCTGGTCCACTGGTCGGAAGCGAAGAGGTCGGCGGCGACCTGGCGGGCGGTGTACAGCATCTCGGCGAGGCGTTCGCGGCCGGTCGGGGTGAGGGCGGCGTACGCGACCCGGGCGTCGCGGGCGGCGGCCTCGCGGGTCACCAGGCCGATCCGCTCCAGCGGGGCGAGACCGCGGGTGACGCCGGAGGCGGTGAGGCCGAGCGCCTCGGCCAGGTCGACCCGGCGCATCCGGCCGCCGGGGGCCTGTGAGAGGTGCAGCAGCAGGGTGAAGTCGGACAGGCTCACGCCGTGCAGGCCACTGAGGCTCGCGTCGAAGCGCTTGACGACGGCGGCTTGGGCGCGGACGAGGCGCAGGGCGGTGTCCAGCGGGTCGGGTCCTGCGGCGGGCGGTGTGGTGGGGCTGGTCGTCGGGTCTGTCATTGCCACCTCCTTGACTGCTCAAGTATATGTCGACGCGGAGCCGTCAAGGAGGTGGCGGAGGGGGGAGGGGGTCGGGTCAGTTAGCGGTGTTGGCGGCGCGGCGCTGGCGCTTGCCGAGGGGAGCCTGGGAGAGGTCCTCGGCCTGGGAGCGGAGGTTCTTGTAGCCGTAGCCGTGCTCGGTCAGCCAGGCCTGTGCCGCCTGTTCGGCCCGTTCGGTGGCCTCCAGGATGTCCTCCTCGTCCTCGCCCTGGTCGAGGAAGCGGAAGGTGAAGGCGGCCCGCGCGGTGAGGTCGTAGCTGAGGTGGCCCTCGCGGGTGAAGGCGGCGTGCAGGACGTCGTGCTGGGGCGCGGCGGCGAGGAGTTCGGCGCGCTGGGCGTCGGTGAGGCCGTCGAAGACGCCGCGCACCATGATGCGGAAGGTTCGGATGGTCATGCTCCAGACGATAGGCAGGACAGGTGGTGAACCGCCAATGCGATTCCCGTGTTGCCGGGCCCGGTGGGGCGGGCCCGGCAGCACGCGGTCAGCGGGCGAAGGGGCCGAAGACGGTGGCGGCGAGGCGGAGCGCCGGGGCGAAAGTGCCGGGGCCGGTGCCGACGGAGTAGACCAGACGCTTGCTCAGGTCGGAGGTGGCGAACACACCGTCCGAGTAGCCGAGGTCGTGCCCGGTCTTGCCCCACACCAGGGTGCCGTCCTGCAGCGGGATGGCCATCAGCCCGGCGCTGTAGCAGGCCCTGCCCTTGTCCGGGCCGAACAGGCAGTCCCCGGCGTCGTGGTAGGGCACCGGCCGGCCCGAGGCGTCGCGTGGCAGGGCGAGCAGGTCCTGCATCTGCTGCGGCGCGAGGAGTTCACCGTCCAGCAGTGCTCGCAGGAAGCGGTCCAGGTCGGCCGGGGTGGACACCATGGATTCGGGGTTGCCGCCCTGCTCGGAGACGTCCGTCGGGATGTGGGCATTGTTGGGGAACCAGCCGGTCAGGTGTGGCTCGGGCATCTCGGGCCGCCCCTCGGGAACCTCGGTGTGCCGCAGGCCGAGCGGTTTCAGGATGCGGGCGGTCACCTCCTCCTTGATCGAGTGCCCGGTCACGCGCTCGATGACCAGGCCCGCCAGCCGGTAGTTGAAGCTGTTGTACTGCTGCCGGGTGCCGGGCGGGAAAGCCTGGCTGGGCTTGGGGCCGTTCTTCGGGTGCAGCGTCCTCTGGGCGACCTCCTCCAGCGGTTCGAGCCCGAAGCGCTGGGCGATCAGGCCGTCGTTGTCGGTGACGTCCGGGCCCTCCACGGCTTGCGGCAGTCCGCTGGTGTGGTTGAGGAGTTGGCGGACGGTGACCTGCTGGAAGGCATCGGTCAGCTCGATGTCGGGCAGGTACTGCTGGACGGTGCCGTCCAGGTCGATCCGGTGCTCGGCGGAGAGCTGGAGCAGCACGGCGGCGACGAAGGGCTTGTTGATGCTGCCGATCCGGAAGGCGGCGTTCGGCGCGACCGGTCGCCCGCTCACCGGGTCCTCGGCTGCCCCGCGCCATACCCGGCCGTCGACCGTCACCCGGGCGACCACACCCGCCGCCGGATCCCCTGGGCGGGCGGCTATTGCGGCGCTCAGGGCGGCCGGATCGGGGCCGTTCGCCGGGTGCGGGCCGATTGCCAGGGCGGGCGTGGGTATGGCGGCGAGGAGTAGTCCACTGAGGGCGAGGGCGGCGCGTCGGGTGATGGCCATGTGATCTCCAGGGTCGGCGGTGCGGGCGGGGCACGGGATGCTCCGCCGTGGAGAACACGAGTGTGATGTTCGGTCAGTTGCGTTCCACTTGTGAGGGCTCGGGCCGGGGAGATGGTCGTGGCGGTAGCGACGGCGTGAGCGACCCGGGGGAGGAACACGCGGAACACGAGGGACGCGTAGAACGCGAGGGACATGCGGAACGTACGGAACACGGTGGAGGCTCCCTTCCCCGGCGGCCCGGTTGGCCGCCGTCTCGGTGCCTCCAAGACTGATCGCCCATACCCCCTCAGCGCATGTGCCGATCGGCGGATCTCACGCGAGGAATCCGCAGCGCGA
>NZ_JAFLNG010000928.1 GCF_017427025.1 Streptomyces sp. FH025 | reverse complement strand
GCCGACGGGCTGGAGCGCGGCGTGCTCGGCACCGGCGACATCGTGTTCTTCGTCGTGGCCGCCGCCGCCCCGCTGACCGTGATGGCCGGCGTGGCGCCCTTCGCGATCTCCTTCGGCGGCATCGGCACACCGGTCGCCTACCTGGCCACCGGCATCGTGCTGGCGCTGTTCGCGGTCGGCTTCACCGCCATGACCACGCACATCCGCAACGCCGGAGCCTTCTACGCCTACGTCACCCGGGGCCTCGGCCGGGCCGCCGGGCTGGGCGCGGCGCTGCTCGCGGTGCTCTCGTACAACGCCATCCAGATCGGCATGTTCGGCGCCTTCGGCTTCTTCGCCCACACCACGGCCGCCGACCTGCTCGGGCTGGACCTGCCCTGGCCGGTCTGGGCGCTGTTCGGGGTGGCGGTGGTCTGGTTCCTCGGCTACCGCTCGATCAACCTCGGCGCCCGGGTGCTCGGGGCGCTGCTGATCGCCGAGACCGGGATCCTGCTGGTGCTCGCGGTGGCGGTGCTGGTCAAGGGCGGGGCGCACGGGCTGAGCCTGTCCTCGTTCGCGCCGCACAACGTGTTCTCCGGGGGCATGGGCGGGGTGCTCGGGCTCTCCTTCGCCGCCTTCATCGGCTTCGAGGCCACCGCGATCTACCGCGAGGAGGCCCGCCGGCCGCACCGGACCGTCCCGCGTGCCACCTACGCCGCGATCGCCTTCCTCGGCCTCTTCTACACCTTCATCACCTGGATGATCGTGCAGGCCTTCGGCGACTCGGGCGCCGTCGCGGCCGCCACGGCCGACCCGGCCGGGATGTTCTTCACCGCGATGACCGACTACGTCGGCGGCTGGGCCACCGACGTCCAGCGGGTGCTGATCGTCACCAGCCTGCTCGCCGCGCTGCTCGCCTTCCACAACACGATCACCCGGTACGGGTACGCGCTCGCCACCGAGCAGGCCGCCCCGGCCGCGCTCGGCCGGATCCACCCGCGCCACGGCTCGCCGTGGATCGGCGGCATCGCGCAGTCGGTGCTGGCGGCGGTGGCCGTCGCGGTGGCGGCGCTGATCGGGGCCGACCCTTACAACCAGTTCTTCCTCTGGGTGAACTCCCCCGGTGTGGTCGGCATCCTGGTGCTCCAGGCGCTGGCCGGGCTCGCCGTGTTCGCCTTCTTCCGCCGTGACCGGGCGGCGGCCCGGGCCTCGGGGCGCTTCCGTACGGTCGTCGCGCCGCTCGCCGCCACCGCGCTGCTGTGCGGGGCGACGGCCCTGGTGGTGTGGCGGCTCGACCTGTTCACCAACGCCGGGCCGGAGGTCAACTGGCCGCTGGTCGCGATCGTGCCGGTGGTGTTCCTGACGGGCGTCGGGATCGCGCTGCGGCTGCGGGCGCGACGGCCGGAGGTGTACGCGCGACTGGGGACCACCGAGGTGGACGCCTAGCCCTGCGCCTGGCTCTGTACCTGGCTCTGTACCTGGCCGACCGCCTCGGCGAGCAGCCGGTAGGAGTCGAGCAGAGCGGCGCGGTCGTAGGTGCTGGTCGCGACCAGGAACTCGTCCGCGCCGCTGCGCGCCACCAGGTCGGCCAGCTCGGCGGCGGCCTGCTCCGGGGTGCCGGCGATGTGGCCCTTGAGCGACTGCTCGAACGCGGCCCGCTCGCGGGCGCTCATCGCCCGGGCCCGGATCTCGGCGGCCGGGGCCAGCGGCGGGAACTCCCCGTGGGTGCGGGAGTACGCGCCGGCCCAGGCCTCCGGGACGAGCAGTTCGCGCGCCCGCTCCTCGGTCTCGGCCACCGCGACCGTGCCCGAGACCACCACGTACGGCTCGGCGGCCTGGCCGGAGGGGCGGAAGCGGCTGCGGTAGCGGTCGATCGCCGCGAGCATCCGGTCCTCCCCGCGCGCGGCGGCGATGACCAGCGGCAGCCCGGCGTCGGCGGCCAGGTCGGCGCCCGTGCCGGTGGCCAGCACGAAGGCCGGGACGTGCAGGCCCTCGGCCGGGCGGGCGTGCACTCCGCGGTGCGCCTGCTGCGAGCCGTCGAAGTACCCGAGCAGCTCGGCCAGCTGGGCGCCGAAGTCGTCCGCGGCGTCCTTCTCCCGCCCGAGCGCCCGCCGGACGCCGTCGGTGAAGCCCACCGAGCGGCCGAGCCCCATGTCGATCCGACCGGGGAACAGCGACGCCAGCACCCCGAACTGCTCGGCCACCACCATGGGTTGGTGGTTGGGCAGCATCACCCCGCCGGTGCCGACCCGGATCCTGGTGGTGGCCGACGCCACCGCCGCGGCGAGCACCGTCGGCGCCGACCCGGCCACCCCGGGCACCCCGTGGTGCTCGGATACCCAGAACCGGTGGTAGCCGAGCCGCTCGGCCTCACGGGCGAGGACCACCGTGTCCCGCAGGGCCTGCGCCGGCTGCTCGCCCCGCCTGGTGCGGGAGCGGTCGAGGACGGAGAGCCTGGTCACGGGCGTAGCGCTGGTCACGTCG
>NZ_JAFLNG010000927.1 GCF_017427025.1 Streptomyces sp. FH025 | reverse complement strand
ACCAGAAGTCGGCCCCGCCGACTTCCCGTGCAGCACGGCCCTCACCAACTTCCCGGCCCCAAGCACCCCTTGGAGGTTGTCTCACGTGGCAGGTTCCGCGAGCTCCTGGTGGCGGGCCAGGGCGGCGGCCCTGGCCGGGCCCCGGCTCCGCCGGCCGTCGCGGACCGCGTACGGGATCTTGAGACCACGAGCGGCCCATGGCAGGCTCATGCCGCATGATCGATGGATTCGCGAAGGACAACCTGCACGGGAGACTGCGGCGGGACCGCGAGGCGCTGCTCTGGAAACTCGACGGCTTGTCCGAATACGACGCCCGCCGACCTTTGACAGCGACCGGGACCAACCTCCTCGGCCTGGTCAAACACGTGGCCACCGTCGAGGCCAGGTACTTCGGCGAGGTCTTCGACCGCCCTTGCCCGGAACCGCTGCCCCGGTGGCAGGACCACGACGGCAGCGATCTGTGGGCGAGCGAGGACGAGACCCGCGACCAGATCATCGGGTTCTACCGGCGCACCTGGGAACACTCGGACGCGACGATCAACGCGCTTGCCCTCGACGCCCCCGGCCACGTGCCGTGGTGGCCGGAGCCTCATGCCGACACGAACCTGTTCGCCATCATGGTCCACGTCCTCGGCGAGTCCAACCGGCATGCCGGGCACGCCGATATCCTGCGCGAGGGCCTCGACGGCCGGACCGGGTTGCGCCCCGAACACGAGAAGCGGATCGACGAGCAGGCCCGTGCGGCCTACCGCGCGAAGATCGAGCGGGCCGCCAGGTCGGCCGCACCCGTCAAGGCTTAGAGGTTGTCTCACGTGCCCGGGCCGCACCCGGTACTTCCGGGACGGGGCCGCGAGGGCCGGACTCGTGCGGGCCGGTCAGCCGTCGGCCCGAGGTGACGGGAGCGCTCCGCCGGCACCGGGGATGCGGCGGGGCGGCTTCGCCGGCCTACGCGTCGTGCTCGCGGGGCTTGTCGAGCCAGCCCGCGGCGGTCACCAGGGCGGGGTGCCCCCCGCCGTTGACCCAGTGCCAGTTGGCGGGCGAGGCGTGGGAGCCGGCCGCCGGCACGCGGCGCCCCTGGCCGTTGACCCAGGTCCGGGCGAACGCGGCGAGGTCATCGGGCGAGTCCATGCCCGCCGGGGTGACGGCGTGCTCGCTGAAGCGCTGTTCCCAGGCGGCCGGGACGGGGCCGGAAAGGGCCTCGCCGCCGCCCCGGCCTTGGGCGGACGTGGCGCCCTGGACGCGGCTCTCGGCGGAATCCTGCGCGGGCGCGGCGGGGGCGTCGGTGATGTACCGCGCCGGAGTCAGGCCCGCGGCGCTGTCCGTTCCCGCGTTCGCGAGCGCCACTGCGGCGCCGAGTGAGGCCAGCGCGGCCGCCGCCGCGCCGGCCACTGCACGCTTGATCACGATGGTCCTCCCACCATCTCGAAGGGTCGGTGCGCACAGTGGACCGATGGCCGGCAGACGTTCGATCAACGCGAGCCGCAGGGGAGGGGCGCCGAGAACCCGGCGGACACAGGGGGCGGGCCGTCAGAGCTGCCTGGTCCAGCGGTTGTGCTTCGTGTCGGTCGGCTCGTGGACGAAGCCGTAGCGCGTCATCGACTTCGCCCCGGGGACGGTTCCCATGTTGGAGACGATGCGCTGGAATCCCGCGTCGCGCATGGTCTGGAAGGCCTTGGTCGCGAGCTCTTCCACGATCTGGCGCCTGGTCGTGCGGTCGACTCCCGGGACGACGAAGAACCAGCCGGTGTCGCACTCGGCCTCGTCGGCCGCCCTGACGGTCTGGATGCAGAACCATCCGCCGATCACGGTGTCGGACTCGTCGAGGACGACCAGGTGCTTGACGCCGGGGCCGAGTTTCCCGTCGACGCCCGCGCGGGTGTAGGTGACGGGGTTGTCCGCCGTGTAGCCCTCGTCGTTGAAGACCGATTGCGCGAAGGCGCTGTTCAGTGCCGACACCACGTCGTCCCACCGTGAGGCCATGTAGGCGGCGTCCACCAGCAGGATCCTGGCGCTCTCGATTCCACCCGGGGTGTCAGACTCCGACAAGGCCGAACTCCTTCGTGCGACGCACCGTGGCGCGCGGGGCGTGCGGGTGCCCCGGCGCCTTCACTCGCGCCACCGTGCCTCCCCGGTGGCGGGTGGAAACCGGATCCCCCGGGCGTCACCTGATCGCCGCGCGATCAGCCGCCAACGGCCCTGCGCGTGGTGGCCGGGTGGGGCCCGCTTCCGGAGAGGACGGGGCCGTGGGAATGCGGGCCGGCCCGTGGCCGCGGCGCCGCGTTGAGGCGTGCCGGGCACTCACTCCCAGCGGGAGACGATGAGGCCGGGGAGCACCGCGAACAGGTACCACAGGGCGCCCGCGGTGGCGGCGGCGGCCAGGAACACGGCGAGCAGGGTGAGGAGTTGGCGCCGGTTCACCGCAGGGCCCCCTCGGCGTGGGCGCGGGCGCGGGTGCGGACCTCGGCGACGGCGGG
>NZ_JAFLNG010000926.1 GCF_017427025.1 Streptomyces sp. FH025 | reverse complement strand
TCCACAACACCACCACCTGGCACCGGACCATGACCGACGAAATCCGACACGACACCCTCACCCAACCCGAAACCTGGCACGTCTACGGCGCACTCATCACCGACATCCAACGCCTCCTCACCGACCTCCAACACACCCACCACCACACCCACTAGCCACACCACCGGCGCCGGCACGGGATCCACGGCCTCCCGCCCAGGCGAACCCGACCGCGAAAACACCCACCAAAGGTCCTGACAGAAGCCGCTGCGGACGTGACCGTCGAGCCCGGCGCTCGCTGGTCGGTGCGCGGGGAAGAAGCGGGAAAGAAGCGGGAAAGAAGGTGCCTCGTCCACGGGTCGTGTCGGACGAACTGTGGGAACTGATCGAGCCGTTGCTGCCGCCGGACCCACCGAAGCCCAAGCCGGGTCGCCGGCCGCACCACCGCCAGGGCTCCACGGCTTCCGCCGCCTTCGTGGCCCCGCGCACGTCCCGCCCGCCGAAACGCCGCCGCAGCCGCCGCCGCGCGCGAACGGAAACAGCGCCACACCGAAAGCCCGAGACGATCAGGTGCGACCGCCCCCGCGGCGGCCGCACCGACCAACACCCCCCTCCCGGAGGGCTACGGGCTGTCCGGCCGATCACGAGGTGCGTACTCTTGGCGCGTGATCGATCACGGCATCGCCCTGCCCTACTACCGCCTCCATGTCGTGCCTGCGGTCGTGGCGCTGGCGAGCCCGACATGGCAGCGAGAGGTATGGCTCGATCCGGACCGGTTCGAGGACCTCGACCACACCGTGCACGTGCTCTTCGACGACTTCTGCGATGCGCACAATCCCCTGCCCTGGCTGGGGCAGTGCCTTCGCAGCGAGGAGGAAGTCGAGCTGATGGCACGTCTTGGTGCCGCCTACAGCGCGGTCCAGGACTCGGTCGGCGCCGCCGCCCGCGACGAGGTCTATCTGGACGCACCAGGCTGGCCTGCCGTAGTCGCCTCGGCAGCCCGGCTGGCCCAGGTGCTGGTGTCCAATGACCACTCGGCGTTGAGCAATCTGCACGACGCCGGCCACCGCTGGCCGCCCGGCGCCGGACCAGTCACCTCCGGAACGCAAGACCACCATGTCGGTTCATGACCGCGCTCGGACGACCAGGGCCGCGGCGGTGACCGTTCCGACGACGGCGTAGCCGCCTCTGTCGTACCGCGCTGCCACGGCCCGGGAGTTCTTCCGCTCGTTGACGGCCCGTTCGACGCAGTCGCGCTTCTCGTACCACTCCTCGTCGAAGCCCGGAGGCCGTCCGCCTCGCGATCCCTTGCCCAGGCAGGCGGCCCGGCTGTCGGCCTTCCCCGGAATCCTCCACGACGACGCCGGACGCATCCTCACCGTCATCGCACTCGACCTCACCAACCACGCCAGCACCAACCGCCGACAAGCTCGGCCACCTCGGCGAGGTCCCCGACCAAGGGCTGCGCAAACAACGCAGACGGTAGGCACACCAAGCCCGTTCAGAAACCGTTGTCGTACCGGTCACGCTGAGTATGACGTCGAGCGCCCTGGCCGAGTCGAGCCGAACCACCCGGTCATGGCATCGGGCCGGGCCGCGGCCCACGCGGCCCGCAGCGTTGACAGGCGCGACCGGACTTCCGGGTCATCGGCGCTCGAAGCGACCAGGCCCGGCAGGACGACCGCGCCCGCCGGGCGCAGGAGACACGACCAAGCACCAGGCGGGCAAAGGAGCCAGAACGCGAAGTACCCGACCAGGATGACGAAGAGCCCGTCCGCGATCCAGAATGACCGGATGGTCACGCTCGAAACTCCCCGCCTGATCCTGCGCCGCTGGCGCGAGGAAGACATCGCGCCCATGACCGCCGTCAACGCCGACCCCAACGTCATGCGGTGGATCCGTGACGGCAGCGTCCGCGACGAACAGCAGACCCGCGACGGGATCCGGGCCTGGGAGAACGAATGGGAGTCACACGGCTTCGGCCTGTTCGCCGTCGAGATCCGCTCCACCGGCGAACTCGCCGGATTCACCGGCCTTTCCGTACCCGCCTTCCTGCCCGAGGTACTGCCGGCCGTCGAGGCCGGATGGCGGCTGGGACGATCCCACTGGGGGCAGGGCCTGGCCACCGAGGCCGCCACCGCCGCCCTCCGGTTCGGATTCGAAGAACGAGGACTGGAACGGATCGTCAGCATCATTCAGAAGGGCAACCACGCCTCCGAACGGATCACGACCAAACTGGGAATGCACCCCGTCCGCGACACCGTCAACCCCACCAGCGGCCGACACATCACCATCTTCGAACTGACGTCACACCAGCACTCCGCAACCACCCGCTGACAGCCACGACAAGGACGACGCCACCGCACCACAGGCACGACGTGTCCACCCTCCGCGACGGCTGGATCGCACGCACGCCTACACCAACCCCACCGAGGTACTGCAAAACGGGCAGGAACACTTTCGGGGTAACCAAACGGCGAAAACTCACCCATCAGGTGGATTCTG
>NZ_JAFLNG010000925.1 GCF_017427025.1 Streptomyces sp. FH025 | reverse complement strand
CCGGGCGGGCGTCCTCCAGCAGGTAGCGGACGCGTTCGTCGGGCAGCGCCTGGTCCAGCGGCAGGTAGCCGGCGCCGGTCTTCCAGACGGCGAGGATCGCCACGACCAGGTCGGCGGTGCGCGGCAGCCGCAGCGCGACCAGCCGTTCGGGTCCGGCGCCGAGGGCGGTGAGCCGGTGGGCGAGCCGCTCGGCGCGGGCGTCGAGGGCGGCGTAGTCCAGTTGCTCGTCCCCCGCGAGCAGGGCCGGGGCCTCAGGGGTGAGGGCGGCCCGGCGCCGGAACAGCTCGGGGTAGGTGGTCTCCTCGACGGGCAGTGCGGTGGCGTTCCAGTCGGAGGTGACCTGCCGGGTCTCGCGGGCCGAGAGCAGCGGCAGGCCGCCAGCAGGGTGCGGAAGGAGTCGGTGGGCTCCACCCGGGTGCGCAGGACGACGGTGTTGACGAAGCAGCCGACGGCCCGTTCCAGTTCGGTGCGGGTGCGCCCGGGCGTCAGGGAGCCGACGGTGACGTCCTGCCGGCCCGACCAGCGGGCCAGCAGCGCCTGGACGGCGGCGACCAGGGCGGTGTTCAGGGTGCCGTGCCGCTCGGTGGCGAGCTCGCGCAGCCGGGCGGTGAGCGGCGCGGGGACGGTGAAGGTGTGGACGGCTCCGGGGCCGGCCTCCTCGCCGCGCCGGGGGTGGTCCAGCGGGAGCTCCGGCGCCTCGGCTCCGGTCAACTTCTCCTTCCAGTGGGCCAGTTGCCTGTCCAGGCGCTCTCCGGAGAGCTGCTCGCGCTGCCACACCGCGTAGTCCGGGTACTGGGCGGCCACCTCGGGCAGCCGCGGTTCGGCGCCCCGGGCGAGGGCCTCGTAGGCGGTGCACAGTTCGTCCAGGACGACGCCCATCGACCAGCCGTCGGTGACGATGTGGTGCGCGGTCAGCTGGAGGACGTGCGAGGTGTCCGACTCGCGCACCAGCAGGGCGCGCAGCAGCGGCCCCTCGCTCAGGTCGAAGGGGCGGGAGTACTCCTGGAGCAGGATCGCGTCGAGGTCCCGCGCCTCGTCGAGGTCCCGCGCCTCGTCGGGCTCCCGCAGCGGCAGCGGCACCGGCCCGGCGGGCCGTACGGTCTGCACCGGCCGGCCGTCGGTCTCCTCGAAGACGGTGCGCAGCCCCTCGTGGCGCGCCACGACGGCGGCCAGCGCCGAGGCGAGCGCCGTGCGGTCCAGCGGCCCGGTGAGGCGGACGGCGATCGCGCTGTTGTAGCGGGGGTCGCCGGGGCGCAGCCGGTCCAGGAACCAGAGGCGCTGCTGGGCGAAGGAGGGCGGCAGCGGGCCGCTGCGGTCGGCGCGCGGGATGGCCCGCTCGGCGGCGGCCTCGGCGCCGCCGGAGCGTCCGGCCAGCCGGAGCCGCAGCGCTTCGCGAAGGTCGGCGGGCAGGGCCGCGGCGCGGTCTCGCTTCGAAGGCGTCATGGTCGTCGGATCCTCACCGTTCGTCATCGTCGGGGCCGTCGGAGGCGGCGGCTTCGTCGGGGCCGTCGAAGGCCGCTTCGTCGGGGCCACCGGCGGCAGCCTCGAGTTCGCTCAGCACCTGCTCCTCGACCAGGTCCGCCAGGGCGGCCACGGTGCGGGAGACCAGGACGTCGCGGGGGGTGAGCGTGACGCCGAAGGCATCGTTGGCCCGGGAGGCGATCAGCAGGGCCCGCATGGAGTCGCCGCCCAGCTGGAAGAAGTCGTCGGTGACGCCCACGGCCGTCCGCAGGGTCTCCGTCCAGATCTCGGCGACGGCCTCCTCGGTGGGCGTGCGGGGGGCGACCCGCTCGGCGGGCTCCTCCTCGGCCGGTGCGGGGGCGGGCAGCGCGGCGCGGTCGGTCTTGCCGCTCTCGGTGAGCGGGAAGCGGTCGAGGACGGCGAAGGCCGAGGGGACCATGTGGCCGGGCAGCGAGCGGGCGGCCAGCGCGCGCAGTTCGGCGCCGGTCGGCGGTTCGGTGCCGGGGGCCGCCAGCAGGTGGGCGACGAGGCGGGGCAGCCCGGGTTCGTCCTCCCGGACGCTCACCACGGCGTCCAGCACGGCCGGGTGGCGGGCCAGGACGGCCTCGACCTCGCCCGCCTCGATGCGGTGGCCGCGCAGTTTGAGCTGGTGGTCGGTGCGGCCCAGGTAGTGCAGTTCGCCCCCGCGGTCGCGGCGTACGAGGTCACCGGTGCGGTACATCCGGGTGCCGGGCGGCCCGTACGGGTCGGCGAGGAAGCGGGCGGCGGTCAGCCCGGGCCGGCCCAGGTAACCGCGGGCCAGGGCCGGTCCGCTCAGCCACAGTTCGCCCGGGACGCCCTCGGGCACCGGGCGCAGCCGGGCGTCGAGGACGTAGGCGCCGGTGCCGGGCCGGGGGCGGCCGATCGGCGGCGCGGCGCCGTCGAGGGCGAGCGGCGCGGACCAGGTGGCGACGACGGTGGCCTCGGTGGGGCCGTAGGAGTTGACCATGCGGTGGTGCGGGGCCCAGCGGGCGACGAGGTCGGG
>NZ_JAFLNG010000924.1 GCF_017427025.1 Streptomyces sp. FH025 | reverse complement strand
GGTGGACGAGGCGGTCGCCGAGGCGCACCGGCTCGCCGCCGACGGGAACAACGCGATCGCCTTCGTCTTCGAGGACCTCGACCACGTCCTGCGGGCCGACGAGCCCTCGAGCGCCCAGGGCTACCTGCGGCTGCGCGCGGCCATGACCGACGCGGTGGCACCGCGCTCGGCCGGGGGCGGCGTCGCGCCCGGCGAGCGCCCGCGCAACCCGGTGCTCGCCGTGGTCGGCGACCTCGGCCGGCTGCCCGCCTGGCTGCACCAGGAGGACCCGCGCACCGTGGTGCTGCACGTCGACCCGCCGGACCAGGCCGAGCGGCGGCTCTGGTTCGACATGATCGGCCGGGAGTTCAACGGCGGCGAGCTGGCCACCCCCGCCGACTTCGAGCCGCTGATCGCCGCGACGGACGGGATGAGCGGCTGGGAGCTGGACGCGCTGGCCCGCTCCTCGCACGTCCGCCGGGTCACCGTCCAGCAGCCGGGCCGGCTGCTCGACCGCCACCGGCTCAACGTCACCATCGACCCGTGGAGCCAGCTGGACCGCCGGACGATCGCCGAGGCGGCCGACGAACTGGGCGACCGGGTGATCGGCCAGCACGCCGCGGTCGAGGCGGTGGTCGGCGCCCTGCAGTCGGCCTACGTCGGCGTCGGCTTCGGCGCCTCGGGTGCCTCGCGGCCGCGCGGCGCGTTCTTCTTCGTCGGCCCGACCGGTGTCGGAAAGACCGAACTCGCCAAGTCCGTCGCCCAGTTGATCTTCGGCGACCCGAGCGCCTACGCCCGCTTCGACATGAGCGAGTACCAGCAGGAGCACGCCGCCGAGCGCCTGGCCGGCGCCCCGCCCGGCTACCTGGGCCACGAGCGCGGCGGCGAACTGACCCGCCGGGTGCAGGAGCGGCCGTTCAGCGTGCTGCTCTTCGACGAGATCGAGAAGGCCCACCCGGCCGTGCTCGACAAGTTCCTCCAGATCCTGGAGGACGGCCGGCTCACGGACGGCCTGGGACAGACCGCCCACTTCTCGCAGAGCCTGATCATCTTCACGTCCAACACCGGCGCGGACGGCCTGCCCGGGCTGCTCGCCGAACACGGGAGCGACCTCCCCTACAAGGTGCTCCGGGAGCACTTCACCGAAGCCGTCGAGCACAAGTTCCGGACGATCGGCCGGCCGGAGATCTACGGGCGGCTCAAGCCCGGGGTGGTGGTCTTCGACATGCTGCGCGACGAGCACGTGGTCGGCATCGCCGAGCGGCTGCTCGCCCAGCTCGGCGAGTCGGTGAGCGAGCGCCACCGGGTCGAGCTGGTGCCCGACCGGGCGAGCCTGGACCGGTGGATCACCGAGCGGATGGCCGACCCGGAACGCCGCGCCTACGGCGGGCGGCAGATCCGCAACGAGTTCGAGCCCGTCCTGCTCGCCGTGGTGCGGTACCTGCTGGAGCACGACCCGCAGCCGGGCAGCCGCCTGCGGCTGGGCATCGACGAGAACGGCACGGTCAGGATCGCCCCCGAGTCGGACGACCCCGAACCGGCGACGGGTGAGGACTGACATGTACGGCGTGGACCTCGGAGACAGCTACGCGCGGATCGCCTGGCTGGACGGGAACGGACGGCCGGTGGTGGCCGATCCGCCGCCGGACGCGCCCGCGGTGCCCGCCACCGTGCGCGGCACCCCCGGCACCGAACTGCGGGTCAGCCGGGCGCCGGGCGCGGTCTCGGCCCGCGCCCGGCTGCTGCGGCGCACCGGCAGCACGGCCTCCGCGCAGGCGCTGGTCGGCTGCGTGCTCGCGGAGCTGGCCCGGAGCGCGGTCGCGGCGGGCCGGGAGACGCCGCGCGAGGTGGTGCTGGGCCGGCCGATGTCCGACGACGGTGAGTCGGACCTGCGCCGCGCGGCGGAGGCCGCCGGACTGCGGGTCCGGACGGTGCTGCCCGAAGCGGTGGCCGTCGCCCTGCACCACGGAGCGCTGCGGGAGGGCGCGCGCGGCACGGTGCTGGTCCACGACCAGGGCGCGACCGGGCTCGAACTGACCCTGCTGGCCGTGGACGGCGACGCACGCCAGGTCACCGTCCTGGAGACGGCGCGCCATCCGCTCGGCGGCGACCACTGGGACGAACGGGTGGCGGCCGTCCTGCGGCGCTCGCTCGGACCGTCCGACCACACCGCCGAGCACGCCCTGCGACGGGCCGCCGAGCGGCTGCGGCTCGCCCTGGACACCGCCGACCGGGCCGAGCACCGGATCGGTCGGGCCGGCGACGAGCGGACGGTGACCTTGGACCGCGCGGCCCTGGACGAAGCCGTCCGGCCGCTGCGGGAGCAGGCCGTGGCGGCCGTCCGCGACCTGCTGGAACGGGCCGGCGAGCACGGTGGGGAGGTGCCCGAGAGCCTGCTGCTCGCGGGCGGGCTGAGCGCCTCGCCGGGCACGGCCGAGCTGTACGAGCCGCTCGGGCTGTACGTGCGCTCGCGGACCCCGCAGACGGCGGTGGCGAGCGGGCTGGC
>NZ_JAFLNG010000923.1 GCF_017427025.1 Streptomyces sp. FH025 | reverse complement strand
CCCCGGCCGGGGCCGGGCGGTCAACAGCCACTGACACTATGTGGCGGTGCGCGGGAAGCCAAGCGCGACGGGCCCCGGCCGGGTGACCTGGCCGGGGCCCTCTCGAACAGCTTTGCGTGCCCGTTGTCACGCGGCGGTCTGCAGCTCCCGGACCGGGACGGTGTGGACCACGGCCGGGGCCGCGTTGTCCTGCTCCGGCGTGAGGTACGGGCGCAGCCGCAGCGCCATGGCGACGATCAGCAGCGTCGAGCCCGCCATGGCCGCCAGGTAGAGCGGCCAGGTGCCGGAGCCGACCAGCAGCACGCCGACGGCCGGGCCGACCGCGATGGCGATCTGCTTCACCAGGGCGTACCCGGCGTTGTAGGTGCCGAGCAGCCGGGCCGGGGCGAGGTCCGCGACGATCGGGCCCATGGTGGGCGCGAGCAGCGACTCGCCGACGCCGAAGAGGGCGTAGATCGAGACGATGGCGACCGTGGCGGCCATGGTCTCGGTCCGGATCAGACCGGCCACCAGGGCCATCGCCCAGGCGCCGAGCCAGACCACGCCGGCCGCGGCCATCGCGGTGGTGCGGCGGCGGCGCGCGGTGATCCGCACCATGAACATCTGCAGCACCACGATGGTCAGCGCGTTGGCGCCGATCGCGAAGCCCAGGGTGGACGGCGCGGTGCCGACGGTGTCGGTGGCGAAGGCCGCGACACCGGACTCGAACTGGCCGTAGCAGGTGAAGAAGATCAGCCCGGCGAGGATGCTGAGCCGCACCATCGCCTTGTCCGCGAGCAGGGCCCGCAGGCCGGTCGGGCCGTCGGCCTTCTCCTGGACGACGCTCAGCTGGACCTTGGGCATCCGGGCGGTGCCGGTGACCAGGGCCAGGCCGAGGAACGTCGCCGCCTCGATGGTGAACAGCCGGGTGAGGCTGGCCGGGTCGGCCACGTTCACGATCTGCCCGCCGACCAGCGCGCCGATGCCCATGCCCAGGTTGACCAGCGTGAACTGGAGCGCGAAGGCGTGCGAGCGCGTCGCCGCCGTCGAGCAGCGGACGATCATCGTGGCGAGCGCCGGCTGGCAGGTGGTGACACCCGCGCCGAACAGGAAGGAGGAGACCAGCAGGGCCGGGGTGGCGGTGGCGTGCCCGAAGGCGAACGCGCCGGTGGCGGCGAGCGCCGCACCCGCCAGCAGCACCGGCCGGGGACCGTACCTGTCGATGCCGCGCCCGGTGAACGGGAGGACGGCGAGCGCCGCCAGCGCGAAGACGGTGAACACCATCCCGGCCGCCAGCGAGCCCAGCCCGCGCACCTGGTCCACGTACACGAACATGTACGGCATCGTGAACCCGCTGCCGAACGCACTGAGCGCGTTGCCGATCTGGACGCGGCGCAGCGGGCCGCCCGCCCCACGTCGCTGCCGCCTCTGCTGCTTCACCGTGCCGATCACCGTGCACATCCCTTCCTGGTTTCGACTGGAACTCTTAAGCCCAGAAGATTTCAGACCTAAACTGTGACGAGGTAAAGTCTTAGCACCGGAAGACTGCGGAGTCAAAGGCTTAAGAGATGCACCTTCGTGCGACACTGGTCCGCATGACTACGGACAAGCCGTCGCCGGCTGCCGACAAGCCCGCGCCGGCCACCCCCCTGGAGTTCGGCATCGCGGAGCAAGTCGCCCTCTACCAGCGGGAGTTCCCCACCGTGGACCCTCAGGTGGAGACGATCGTGCAGACCCTCAACCGGGTCTCCCGGCGGATGGGCGTGGCGTACGACCGGCAGCTGACCGTGCTCGGAATCACCTCCGCCGAGTGGGAGGTGCTCAAGGCGCTGGTGGTGTCCGGCAGCCCGTACCGGCTGGGGCCGGGCGAGCTCGCCAAGCGGCTCGGGCTCACCCCGGCCGCGATGACGCACCGGATCGACCGGATGGTGGCCGAGGACCTGGTCACCCGGGAGCGGGACGAGTCCAACCGGGTGCGGGTGATCATCGAGCTGACCGAGAACGGCCGCGACAAGTGGCTGGAGTCGATGCGGATGGCCGCGGTGTTCGAGGAGGAGCTGCTGCAGGACCTCGCGGGCGACGAGCGGTCGGCGCTCTCCGGCCTGCTGGCCAGGATGCTGCGACGGATCGAGGAGAGCCAGCCGGACGCCCTCGGGCGCACCGCCGACCTGGCCCAGTGAGCCCGGGGCGAGCGGGCGGCACGAGCGAACGACGTCGGTGAGCGACGTCGGTGAACGACGGAGTCCGGCCCGCCGGGGGTGCTCCCCCGGCGGGCCGGACTCGTTCCGTTCAGGTGCCGCGAGGGTCCGTCAGGCCCTCAGGCGGTCAGCCGCTCAGCAGGGACCGTTGTCGGTCCAGACACCCCACTGGCCGCTGAGGCTCGGGTCGTCGCCCTTGGTCCACCACTTGTTGGTGTAGTAGTGGCCCTTCCACGAGACCTTGGTGCCGCCGGCCGCGTAGGTGGTGTTCGCGTCCCAGCTCGGGGCGGCCGCGCAGACGGGCCCGG
>NZ_JAFLNG010000922.1 GCF_017427025.1 Streptomyces sp. FH025 | reverse complement strand
AGCGCGACGCCGACGGCGCGCGGCAGCCGGCGCTGGGCCTGCCCGGGCTCCGGCTCAGCGGGTACGGGCACGACGGGCACGGGCTCGACGGCGGGCGCGACGGCCCCCTGCGCCGGCGGATCGGTGAAGGCGCTCTCGTTTTCGGGCGCGGACAAGGAACTCCCCCCAAGGGAAATGCTGGATTTCGCACGCGGACCATTCACGGAATCCGCTCTCTCGGCGGCTGTCCGGACCATCCGTCACGTGTCTCAGCAGGCATTATGAGAGCCCGCTGGCGGCCGCGCCAACAAAAACAATCACCACACTCCCACCCAATGTTCGATGAACCGGACACTCCGTGATCCAACCGCAACCGGCCGCCGGGCCTTGTCAGTGCGCGGCGCTACGGTGACTGGGTGACGGGAAGTCGGGACACGGTGCTGATCGTCGTGCGCGGACCCAGCGGAGCGGGCAAGTCCAGCGTCGCGGCGCGGCTGCGGGCCGCGTACGGGCGGGGCGTGGCGGTCGTGGGGCAGGACGTGCTGCGGCGCGTCGTGCTGCGCGAGCGCGACGTGGCGGGCGGGGCGAACATCGGACTGATCTCCCTGGTGGCCCGGCACGCGCTGGACAGCGGCTTCCACGTCGTGCTGGAGGGCATCCTCACCGCCGAGCGCTACGGGGCGATGCTGGCCGATCTGGTCGCCGACCACCGCGGGCGCAGCCACCTGTACTACCTGGACGTCGCCTTCGAGGAGACGGTGCGCCGCCACGCCACCCGGCCGCAGGCCGCCGAGTTCTCCCCCGAGGAGATGGCCGACTGGTACCAGGAGAGCGGCCTGCTGCCGGGCGGCGTCGAGCACGTCGTCCCGCAGGCCAGCACGCTGGACGCCACGGTCGCCCGGATCCTCGCCGACACCGCCCTCACCCCGCCCGGCTGGACGCCCCGGCCCTGAGGGCGCGGGGCCCGTAGGTGCTCACCCGGGTCGAGGGTGGTGGAGTCGCCGGCTCAGCTCTTCGTCGCGTTCCCCGGGTGGGTTTCAGAGATGGTCGAAGAACCTGGTCCACCAGGTCGGGGGCGTGTCCGGAGTGAATTCGGCGAGCGGGGTCACACCGTCGTAGGGGCGGTGCAGCAGCCGTTCCGGAACCAGCGCATAGCCGGCGCCGCGCACCGCCGCCTCGACTCGCCGCCGGTCCGCCTCGGCGAGCGCGCCCTTGGCGACCGCGTCATCGAGGTCGTCGTGGACGCCCGGGCCTTCGACGGTGATGACGGCCAGGTCGCCGAAGTTGCTCAGCCGGATGCCGATGCCCACGCCGGTTTCGGTGGCCTCGCCGGGGATGTGCACCAGTGCGTGGTAGCTGGCGTCCTGGATGTGGTCGTCCATGGCGCAAGGCTGTGAGAACGCGCCGTCCAGGTGCCTGGCGAGCTCGCCGAGCATGGCCTTCGCCCGCGGGTGGTCGAAGCTGTCGGGGAACTCGAGGTGGTCCGGTCCCTGTTCCCGGTCGGCCTTGTTCAGGAGTTCCCGTGCCTGCTGGTCTTCCCGCTCCGTCAGGAACTGGTCCAGCAGCGGGAACAGGGTTTCCAGGGCGTGCTCGTCGTCCTGTGGGGACAGTTCCGAGGAGCCGGGGAAGTTCTCCGGGAAGGCCATGTGGAGGATCTGGCCGGGCCACGCGTGGTTGCAGTCCCGGCCTCGGCGGGCGACCAGCCAGTCGCGCCAGCCGGTGAGGCCGGGGTGGCCGTCCCGCACAGACGCCTGGTCATAGCCCGTGAGGAAGGCCGCGATCAGATCGAACGACGGCCGTCCGACGAACATGCCGGGGCGTGCGGCCACGACCCGGAAGTACTGGCGGTCGGTCATCTCGGAGAAGTGCATGTGACGATCTTCCCAGCCAGGCTCCTCCCTCGGCGCCGGCCTCCCCCACCCGGATCGTCGAGGCGCTGCGGTACGCGTGCTGTCGCGGGGAAGGTCTTCGGTGAGCACGGCCTCCCGCCGGTGGCCGCGAACTGACGGCGCCGCCGCCCGGGCGGTGGCAGGATGCGCGGATGACGACTTCCGCTGCTCGCGCCGCACGTGGCGCACTTGAGGGCCTGGCGCTCGGGGACGGCTTCGGGGAGCGGTGGTTCCCGCTCTTCCGCCAGCCCCGGCTGGCGTTCACCCAGATCCGGGCCCGGCAGGTGCCGCCGGAGTCGCCGTGGCACTGGACCGACGACACCGCGATGGCGCTGTCGGTGTACGGGATCCTCACCGCCTTCGACGCGGTGCACCAGGACCGGCTGGCACAGGCCTTCGGTGCGACGTACCAGGCCGACGCGTACCGCGGGTACGGGCACGGCATGCACCAGCTGCTGCCCAAGCTGGCCGAGCAGCCGGGCAGTTGGCGCGGCGAGGCGCGGGCTCTGTTCGGCGGCGAGGGGAGTCTGGGCAACGGCGCGGCGATGCGGGTGGCGCCGCTGGGGGCCTGGTTCTGCGCGGACCTGGACGAGACGGCGGAGCAGGCCGCGCTGTCGGCG
>NZ_JAFLNG010000921.1 GCF_017427025.1 Streptomyces sp. FH025 | reverse complement strand
TCGGCGGACGGTTCAGAACGCGAGCGCGCCGCGACAACAGCGGCGCGGGCGGCGGCAGGGGACGGGGCGGACGGCGGTGTGCATCGGCCCTCCTTCCGGCTCGCTGCGTGTGGGCTCTGGGCCCATCGTGCTGAACCGCGCGGCCCGCTGTCAATCGTCATCTTCCCTGGTGGAGAAGGGTGTTGCCGCTTCGTTTCGGTCGCTTGCGGCTGTTTGCGGCCTGTTGCGGCGGATGACGGCGCGATGACGGGCGCGCTTCGGCCGGGCGTTCGGGCTTGTCCCGGGCGCGCGGCGGTTACTAACTTGCGGAGCAGAAGTAATCCGGGCCGGTGCGGGCGGCGTGCGCACCGGGGCCGACGCCTGCCCGGACGCGGACCGCCCGTTACACTCCGTCATGCTGGCGGCTACTGGTGAAGGAACCGGGAGAGGTCCAGCCCGAGGCTGCCGAGCATGGGCAGCGCGCCGAGATCGGTGATGCCGCCGACCGGGATGCTGTAGCCCCCGTTGACCTCGCGGGGCGCGGCGGTGGCGGGGGCCGCGACGGCCGGGGTCAGGACGGCGCCGAGGAGCAGGGCGGCGAGTGCGGTGCGCATGGGGCGGGCCTCCGGGACGTTCGGCAGTGACGACCTGTCAACACGGGGCGCGGCGGGGCGGTCACGCATCTTCGCCCCTTCGGCCGCATTGGTAAAGATTCTTGCCTTGTGTTCATGACAACACTGTGGAGGTCTGGACCACCCCGAGGAGGAGCACATACGTTCCCTTCACCGGGTGGGCTCCGGATCGTCGAACCGCCCCGCGGATTCGGCGAGTTCGGCCTGTCATGCCCACGACTGCCCGGGCTTCGTCGAACCGGAGGGAACGAACCATGCGCGCCATCGGCAAGAACCTCAGGATCCTCGCGGGCGCCCCGCTCGCGGCCGCCGCCCTCATCGGCCTGACCGCCGGCACCGCCAGCGCCGCGATACCGCTCAACAAGCCGATGACCGGCAAGGCCACCTACTACACCGACGCCGGCTACGGCGCCTGCGGCACCCAGATCAACGCCTCCACGCAGATGCTGGTCGCCGTCTCGCACACCTGGTGGACGACCGCCAACCCGAACAACGACCCGGTGTGCCAGGGCATTTCGGTCAAGGTGACGTACCAGGGCAAGACCATCACCGTTCCGGTGAAGGACCAGTGTCCCTCCTGCGACTCCACCCACATCGACCTCAGCCAGCCCGCCTTCGCCAAGCTGGCCCCGCTGGACAAGGGCGTCATCACCGGCCTCACCTGGCAGTTCGTCAAGACCGGCCTGAGCGGCAAGACCGTCGAGCTGTCCGCGCCGATCACCGGCTCCACCATCGGCTGAGGCCCGCCCTGGCCCTTGTGCCCACCCCCGCCTCCGCGCGGGGGTGGGCACAGCGCTATTCGGAGGCGGTGGCGCCGGAGGGCTGTGCGGCGGCGTCGGCGTTGGCGAGGATGGTGACGAAGTCGGCGGGATGGAGGGGCCATGAGTTCGACAACCATTGAACCGGCCGGGGAGGGTCGGGCACGCCCCCTGGCCGTCGCCGGATTGGTCGCCGCCGCGCTCTTCTGGGCCGGGAACATCGTCGTCGGCAAGCTCGTCGCGCCCGTGCTGGGCCCGGTCTCGCTGCTGTTCTGGCGCTGGGCGATCGCCGTGGTGCCCCTGCTCGTGATCGCGGTGACGGCGGAACGCCCGCGCTGGCGCGAGGTCCTGCGCTCCTGGTGGCTGCTCGTCCTGCTGGCCGGCACCGGCATGTGCGGGTACGGGCTGCTGCTGTACGCCGCGCTGCAGTACACGGACGTCGTCAACGCCTCGCTGATCAACGCCTTCAATCCGGCACTGATCGCGGTTGCCGCGGCCGTCTTCCTGCGCGAGCGGCTGCGCGCGACGGAGCTGGTCGGCATCGGGATCGCGCTGGTCGGCGTGCTGGTGGTGCTCACCCGGGGCGACCTGGCCGGCCTCTTCCGGATCGGCTACGGCACCGGAGACCTGCTGATGGTCCTCGCGATCTGCAGCTGGACGGCCTACACCGTCCTCGGCCGCAGGGTGCGGCACCTGCCGCCGATCACCGTGGCGGCCACCCAGGCCGTCATCGCGGTCCTGGTGCTCGCCCCGGTCGTGGCACTCACCGGCCTGAACGTCCCGACCTCGGCGGGGGCCGTCTGCGCGACGCTCTTCATCGCGCTGTTCCCGTCGGTGCTCTCCTACCTGTTCTGGAACCGTGGCGTCCTGGTCGTCGGCGCCGCCCGCGCGGGCGCCTTCATGAACCTCATCACCCTCTTCGCCATCCCCCTCAGCCTCGCGACCGGCGCCACCCTCGACGCCCCACAGCTCGCCGGCGGCCTGGTGGTCCTCACCGGCGTCGCCATCACCTCCCTCCGGGCCCGACGGGCATGAGTAGCGTGTGAGGCCTCCGGGTCCACCGGTGGCGAGAGGAGAATGCGGGCAATGGCCGAGAAGCGGATGCTCTACGTCGTCGTGTGCGCGGCG
>NZ_JAFLNG010000920.1 GCF_017427025.1 Streptomyces sp. FH025 | reverse complement strand
CGTCCGGGTCGGTTCGGTCTGTCCGCCGATGGCAGGCAGGGCCTCCTCCAGCAGGACGCCGTCCGGGTGGCGGCCGAGCCACCGGTCCAGGTGCCGGAGGTGGAGCGGGTTGCCGAGGTCGACGGGCTGGGGCTTGGGCGCGCGGAGCTGGATGAGGATGGCCTCGGAGGCCGTGATCTCCGTGCCCGGGGCCGGGGCGGGGTGGAGGAAGAGCTGCTCGGGCAGGCCGAGACGGGCGCGCCAGCGGGCGACGGTCGCGGCGGGGACGCCGTGCGGGCCGGGATCGGCGCTGAGCTCGGCCCGCAGGGCGTCGAGGACCGCGGACGGGAGGTGCCAGCGGCGGCGGGCGAGGACGACGTGCCGGTGGCGCAGCCGCGGTGTGTGGGTGACGGTGCCGCCGGGAGCGGCCAGTGGCGTGCGGGGCAGCAGCGGGTGGAAGCCCACGATGCCGTTCGAGTGGTCGGAGAGGAGGGGCGCCAGCCGCTGCGGAAGCATGACCGGGGAGAGGAAGCCCAGGTAGAGGACGTCGAGGTACTCGCCGGTGGAGCGCAGACGGACCCGGAGCTGGTCGGTGTCGGCGTTGTGGACCAGGTCGAGGTCGGCCTCGGCGAGGCTGGACCAGCGATGGTCGGGCCCGATCTCGTCGGTGAGCAGCAGTGGGTGCAGGTTGGCGTTGAAGCCGCCCAGCGGGCGGATCTGGGCGGCACGCGCACCCTCGTCGAGCCCGGCGCGGATCTGCCGGGCGACCTCGGCCGCGGCCTGCGGGGCGGTGGCGTCGAGGAAGCGGCTGGTGAAGCGCCCCCAGCCGTAGTAGACGTGATTGACGCACAACAGGCCCTCGGTCGGCTCCCGTTGGACGAACCAGGAGTAGCTGAGCGGCCGGGCGGCCGTCCAGTCGGGCAGCCGCTCGGCCAGTGCGCACACCCGGTCGGCCGGCAGCACGATCTCGCCGTCCACCTCGGGAAGGTCGATGAACTCACGTCGCAGTGAAGAGAGTTCATCGGGAACTCGGACATCGGCCCAGACGTTCCCGGCGTCCTCGCCGAACTCCCACGGCGTGGAACACACTCCGCCGACGCCGTACCGGGCGACGAAGCGATCCCGGGCGTCCCGGCGGGTCAGGTGGCCGTGGTCGAACAGCTCGGCCAGTGCCGTGAGTTCACCGAGCGCGGCGCGGTCGGCGGCGCCCAGTCGGGGCTGTGGCGGCGCGGGCGCGTGGACGTCCTCGCTGAGGACGCTGAGCGACGCGGACTCCTCGGGGACGGGCCGGCCCGCGGCGGCGAGCACCTGACGCCAGTCGGCCTCCAGGGCGGAGAGCGATGCCGGCCGGCGCTCGGGGGGCGCGGCCGGGTACGCCGCCGTCCCGTCGGCGAGCTTGCGCACCTTCCGGGCCAACTCGGCGTCCTCCGGCCACTGTTGGAGCCACGTGGCGAGCCGTTGCAGCGGATCCCGGCCCTGTGGGTCCACCGGCTCGGTCGGCACCAGCAGCCCGGCGTCGAGGAGTTGGTCGACGAAGCGCCGTACCGCCGGGTCCTCGCCGGGGCGCCCGAGGGCCTCGGCGAGCCGTGCGACGAGTCGGTCCGGTGGGTCGGGGGTCTCGGTGAGGGAGGCCAGCAGCGCCAGCTCCGGCCGGGCGCCGACTTCGACCTCGTCCTCGCGTGCGACCAGGTAGCGACCCCCGATGAACACCGTCCGCGTGCGCCGGTAGTGGGCCCGCCCGGCGTCGACGCGGGCGGCGCTGGTCATCCGGTGCGGCAGGCTCCGGCTGCGCCGGGGTTCGTCGAGCAGGGCCTCGACCAGGGCGCCGACCAGAGCCCGGTTCTCCCGGACGACCGCGCGCGGCGCCCTCTCCGTCTCGTTCCGGCGCAGCTCGTCCGAGGTCCAGCCGACCGCCGTGAACCAGGACAGCGGGCTCGTCTTGCTGGTCGCCCGCAGCGCGTGGCGCAGTACGGTGGCCTCCTCCTTGTGCGCCCTGCCTCTCCGTTCGGGGTTCGCGTCCGAGGCGTTGACCACCGCGCGCAGCAGGTCGGCGCTGCCCAGGGCGACGGCGCGCCGGAACGCGGGCTCGCGACACACCTCGGCCAGCGCGGCCCGTTCGGCCGCCAGTGCCGGCGGCACCGCCGCCGCGAGCTCGGCCAGCAGCCGGGCGTGCCGCTCCCGCAGCTCCAGCCAGTCCGCGAGCCGGGGGACCCGGACGGGCAGGTCCGCGAGCCGGTCGAGCTGCGCGGCACGTGGCGTACGACCGTTGTGCAGAGCCCGGCGCAGCGGGAGCACGACCTTCCGGTGGAACTCCTCGCCGTGTTCGGCCCGGCTGGCGTACAGATCGTCGCCGAGGACGGGCCGGAGGGCGGCGTCCGCGGTCTCCACGGCGGTGAGCCGGGCCAGCAGGTCCCGTACGAGGCCGGACGGAGCGGACTGCGCGGCCCGGGTCAGCACGGTGGCGCGCACCAGCGCGTAGGTCGCGGTGACCGGTGGCGCGGGTGCCGATGCGGCCCGGGCCG